>JBGOWQ010000041.1:0-8317 GCA_041478715.1 Thermodesulfobiota bacterium
ACTTCTCCGCGGAAGGCCAATGGGCCAAGCAGTGCGTGGAAGTGGCGCTAGATCTGATCAATAAAGCCGGCGGCGTGCTGGGCAAGCAGGTAGAGATCGTAGTGGTGGACGACGGCTCCAATGCCAAAGATAGTGCCACCGCTGCGCAAAAGATGATCTCCCAGGGCCTAAAGGAAGTGATCGCTTCCTACGGCTCCTCCGTGACCCGTCCCGCAGCCGACCTCTACGACAAGAACAAGGTCGTTTCCGTCGGTTATGGCTGCACGGCCGTCTCCCTGACGATGGAGACCCAGCGACCCTATTTCTTCCGCACCGCCGGACGGGATGACACCCAGTCCGAATTCTTCGCCAAGTTTGCAGTCGAGAAGCTGGGCGCCAAGAAGATCGCTATCATGCACGACAACCAGGACTACGGCAAGGGTGTGGCCGACGATGCCAAGAAATTCCTCCAACCTTACATCGACGCCGGCAAGACCGAGATCGTCTACTTCGATGCGATTACCAAGGGCCAGTCCGACTACTCCGCCGCCATCACCAATTTGAAAGGGATCGCCCCCGACTTGTGGTTTTTCACTGCCTATTACAACGAGGCTGCCCTCTTGATAAAGCAAGCGCGCGAAATGGGCTTCGACGTGACCTTCGTGGGAAACAACTCCGTGCCGACGCCGGACTTCGAGAAAGTGGCCGGCGACGCGATCAAAGGTACCTACATGCTGAACGAGCCGATGCCCCAATTCCTGACCTTTCCCGAGGCCAAGACCTTTATGGACGCCTATAAAGCAAAATATAACGAACTGCCGGGATCCATCTGGGCTGTCTACGCCGCTGACGCCTTAAACGCCCTTTGTGCTGCCATCACCAAGTCCGGCGGGACCGACCCGGACAAGGTAGCCGCCGCTATGCGCACCATGACCGACGCCAAAGGAATCACTGGTCCCTTGATGTTCACCGACCGGGGTGACCGCAAGAACATCCCCTACTACGCCTACCTGTACAATACCGACGGGAAACTGGAGCTGTTCTGGCCTAAGTAGCCCGTCTCTATCAGGTTAGAAGGGAGAGAGGTCCCCCATGGACACCCTCATTCAGCAACTGATCAACGGGCTCACCATCGGCTCCTTCTACGCGCTGGTCGCTTTGGGCTATTCCATGGTCTACGGCGTGATGAAGCTGATCAACTTCGCCCATGGGGACCTCTTTACCCTTGGAAGTTATATCGGCTATACCGTATTGGTGGTGGGCGCCAGTTGGGTGACCGCCACCTTCGGCATTTGGGGGGGAATGGCCGTGGCCTTGGTTGCGGCCATGATCGGCATCGGCGTAGCCGGTTTGGTGATGGAACGGATCGCCTACCGCCCCGTCTATAAAGCGGGTCGACTGCCGCTGGTGGTCTCGGCTCTCGGCATGTCCTTTGTCATCTCCCAGGGGATCATGGCGATCTGGGGGCCCAATCCACAAGCCTATCTTAGCGGATGGACGCCCAAGGACTTTCTCCAATTTGGAAACATCCGGGTCCCCGTTCTGCAGATTGCGATCCTGGTGCTGGCATTGGCTCTGATGGCTCTGATCTATTGGCTGGTGGAGAGAACCACTTTCGGAGCCGCCATTCGAGCTGCTGCGCAAGACCGAGATACCGCGACGCTGATGGGGATAAATTTCAATCTGATTATCATCTTCGTGTTTGCCTTGGGGCCGGCTCTAGGCGGCATGGCTGGAGTGATGCAAGGACTCAAGTACACCCGGATCTCATTCAATATGGGTTGGTTGTACGGTTTGAAAGCATTTACCGCCACCATTTTGGGCGGGATCGGTAATATCCCCGGAGCCATGATTGGCGGCCTTCTGTTAGGAGTATTGGAAGCCCTGTTCGAGGGATATGTGTCCGGCGCCTGGAAGGATGTATTCATCTTTCTGATATTAATCTTGGTGCTGATCTGGCGACCCACAGGCCTGTTCGGTGAGAAATCAGCGGAAAAGGTGTAGCGATGGCCGATCTTACTTCCAAGCTGACCCAGCGCATCTCCCAAACCCAAGATCAATCGCCGCGGCGGAAGTTCCCCCGCGCAATCGGTCTTATCCTGTTGGTGTTGGCCGTTGCTCTGTTGGGTGCCTTTCCCCTGCTGCCTTTTGTGAACAACTACCTGATCGATGTCGGGTTTATCGTGGGGATCTATGCCTTGTTGGGACTGAGCTTGAACATCGTGCTGGGGGAAGTAGGCCTCTTTGATCTGGGACATATGGCTTTCTGCGCCATCGGTGCCTACACCACCGGCGTCCTCTTCCACCAGCTGCAGCTGCCGATTGTGATCCTGCTTCCAATCAGCGCTATCGTGGCCGGCGGATTTGCTTACCTGGTGACTTCCCCAGTCATCCACCTGCGGGGCGACTATCTCTGCATTGTGACCATCGGTATCGGGGAGATCGTCCGACTCGTGTTGCAGAACAACCCCGGTGGCTTGACGAACGGACCGAACGGCATCGGTAACATCGGCAATCCCGACTTCGGCCTATTTTCCATTCAGAGTCCCACCCAGTTCTACTACTACATCTGGATCGTGATTGGGTTGGTCATCATCGGGTTGATCAATCTGCAAAAGTCACGCGTGGGTCGCGCCTGGAATTACATCCGGGAAGATGAGATCGCTGCCAAGGCCAACGGGATCGACGTGCGGGCCTTCAAGTTGCTGGCATTCGTTCTGGGAGCTGCCATCGCCGGTATCGCCGGCAATATCTATGCTTCCAAGTACATGTTTATCGAGCCGAACAATTTCAGCTTCATGGAATCCGCTTTGCTCTTCTGCATCGTGTTGCTGGGAGGTCTCGGATCGATTCCGGGCAGCCTGTTGGGCGCGGCCGTGATCGTGATTTTCCCAGAGATCTTCCGCCAGTTTGCCACCTATCGCCTGCTGTTCTTTGGCGCGGCCCTAATCGCGATGATGGTTTTCCGCCCGGGCGGACTCTGGCCACGGCGCAGAGAAGGGCTCGGGTTCGCCGGCCTGGGCATTCGCAAGCTTCCCCGGGACGAAAATGCCTTGCTGGCCGAAGCCCCCGTTCCTCCTCGCCCCGGCACCGTCCCCTTAAGAACCTATCGGCTGCCTCCAGTGACCGTGGCTATGTCTGAAGGATTAACCCTGGAGACGAAGGCTATTACCCTCAGATTTGGGGGGCTGGTGGCCGTGAGTAGCTTCGATATGAGCGTAGCCACCGGCAAAATCACATCACTGATCGGCCCCAACGGCGCCGGCAAGACCACTCTGTTCAACGTGATTACCGGCATCTACCGACCCAACAAGGGTAAAGTGATCTTCCAGGGACGCGATATCACCAAGCTGAAACCCCATACCATCATCGGTGCCGGCATCGCCCGCACCTTCCAAAACATCCGCCTGTTCCCGAGCCTGACCTGCATCGAGAACGTAATGTCCGGCCCTCACTGCCACGCCCGGGAAGGGACCTGGCCGGCGGTGTTCCGCACGCCGGCCCAGGCCCGGGAGGAACGAAAGATCGTGGATCTGGCTTCCTACCGCCTGAACCAAGTTGGCCTCTGGGCCTTCCGTAACGAGCTGGCCAAAAATTTGCCCTACGGCAAGCAGCGGCTGCTGGAATTGGCGCGGGCCCTTGCCACCAGCCCCAGCCTGCTAATCCTGGACGAGCCCTCCTCCGGCCTAAACGACAAGGAGAGTGAAGACTTGATGGCGATGCTCCAGGTCTTCCTTGGGGAGGGTTTCACTATGCTCTTAATCGAGCACGACATGAACGTGGTGATGGGCATCTCCGATTGGGTGACGGTGATGGACATGGGATCCAAGATCGCCGAAGGCCCACCCCAGGAGATCTACAACAACCCCTTGGTGATCGAAGCCTACCTCGGCAAGGAGGAGGACTGAGAGATGGCCGCCGTGCTGCAGGTGGAAACGCTGTGTGTGTCCTACGGAGCGGTGGAGGCCCTCAAGGGAATCTCCCTGGAGCTGGACGAAGGGGACATCGTGGCCGTGCTGGGTTCCAACGGCGCCGGCAAGACCACCCTGCTGAAGTCCATCTCCCGTCTGCTGGTGCCCCGCAGCGGATCGATCCGGCTGCGCGGCACAGACATTAACAAGTTCGCCCCGTATCAGTTGATCCAGCAGGGGATCGCCCACGTGCCGGAAGGACGAAAGGTCTTTGCCACCCTGACGGTGGAAGAGAACCTGCGGATGGGTATCTTCGGCGTGCGTACCATGGCTCCGGGTAAGGAGTACAAAAAAACCCGGGAATGGATCTTCCGGCTGTTTCCTCGCCTGCTGGAACGGCGCAAGCAACTGGCCGGTACCCTTTCCGGCGGAGAACAGCAGATGCTGGCCATCGGCCGAGGCCTGATCTCAAAACCCAGCCTGATGTTGTTGGACGAACCATCCCTGGGCCTGGCTCCGGTGATCATGCAGGAGATCTTCCGCGTGATCCGTCAGATCCACCAGGAGGAGAAGGTCTCGATCCTGCTGGTGGAGCAGAACGCGCGCAAGGCATTGGCAGTGGTCCGCTATGGCTACATCCTGGAGACGGGCAAGATCGCGATCCAGGGTGAGGCCTGCGACCTGCGCAACGACGAGCGGGTGAAAGCGGCCTACCTAGGCGGCGCGAAAATAAACAACCCGGCTTGCTGATTTGGGACTCTGATCGAAGATAAAAGCAGGGCCGGCGGAGCCGGCCCTGCTTTTTCCATCTAGGATTTCTGCAGACTACTTGTGTCCGTACATCTGGGAGATCTCTACCTTGTTATCGTCCTTGTTCTCACTCACGCTGATCACGTACCACTCGTCGTTGGCTCCGGAAGCCATCCAGCGCGAGAAAGTGCGGGCTCCGTTGTCGTCCGAAGTTTCGCCGCTATAGGTCTGTGTGAAGCCGGAAAGGTTCAGGCTTTCGTAGTAATCCGCCACGGTCTGGTAGTCGTCGGTGGTTTCGAGCGTTACCACGGACCAAGTGCCTTCTCCTCCTGTGATTCCGGCGCCGGTGAAGGAAGAGGAGCTGGTAACGTTGGCATTGGCGTAAGGGGTGGCTTTGCCGGTTTCCGCTTCCGTTGCTGGCCCAGACCCTTCCGTACCGACAGTCTGACTGATCATGCTGGCGCCATCCGTCTCGGAATTCTCAATGATCGTGACGGCAGCCCAGCTTTTGCCATCCTGGCTGCTGGCACTGACCGAATAGGTCCGCTTGCCGTTGTCATCAGAATACTCGTTGGCGTATTGCTGTTTCCAACCGGAAGGGATGGCTCCTTCGTAATAGGATTTGATCGAATCGAAGGAGTCCTTGCTAGTATAGGTGGTGACGATCACGTTCCCTGCGTTGCCATTGGGGCTGTTTCCTTGAATCTTGCTCTCGCTCTGCTGCTGGGCTCCCGGATAGGGCGTGATCTCGACGCTGACGTTGGGGCTACCGGTCGGGGTCGGTTTCGGTGTTTCCGAACTGGTCGTCGGGGTTGGTTTCGGTGTTTCTGAACTCGTCGTTGGAGTTGGTTTGGGCGACTCGGAACTGGTGGTGGGGGTCGGTGTAGGCGTGGACGTCTGCTGGCTTCCGCCACCGCAGGCCACCAATGTCAAAAGAAAGGCAATCGTTAATAGAACTACGAGTACTCGCTGCATATTCAGAACCTCCTGTCTGTTTGCACGAATTCCATACTTCTTTCATTATAGTAGGAATCACAGGAAATAGAGAGGAGCCCCTATGAACATCACGCCTGTTGGAGCCGCGCTGGAGGTGACCGGCTCCTGCTTCTTGCTGGAAACCGGCTCGGAACACTTCCTGGTGGACTGCGGTTTGTTCCAGGGAGGGCCGGATGTAGAAGAGAAGAACCAGGAATTTCCCTTCAGCCCAAAGGAGATCTCGGCGGTGTTTCTGACCCATGCCCACCTTGACCACTGCGGCCGCCTGCCGTTGCTGCAAAAACAGGGATTCTCCGGTCCGATCTACACCACGGCTCCCACCCGAGACGTGGCCCAGTTCATCCTGCTGGATGCCGCCAAATTGCAGGAAGAAGACACTCAAAGGGAGAGCCGCAAGAAACTGAGAGCCGGCGAAACCCCCACCCTTCCCCTATACACCGAGCAGGACGTCATCTACACCCTGAGTCATTTCCAACCGCAGGGTTACGAGCAGCCATTTTTCCCCGCCAAGGACCTGCAGGTCACGTTCCGCCAATCCGGCCACATCCTAGGCTCCGCCTTCCTGGAATTCCGCCAGGGAGGCAAGACGGTGGTGTTCTCGGGCGATTTGGGTTCCCCCCAGCGCAACGTAGTACCCGACCCCACCCTTCCCTCCGCTTGCGACCTGGTTTTTTGCGAATCGACCTATGGCGACCGGATGCACAAAAGCCGGGAGAGCTCCATCCAGGAATTGGCGGATGCCTTGAACTGGACCTGGAAAACTGGTGGAAATGTGGTGATTCCCACGTTTGCCTTGGAACGGGCGCAAGACATCCTGTTCATTCTGCGCGATCTGCGGGGGAAGAAAGCCGTTCCCTCCAATCCCGTCTTCCTGGACAGCCCCCTCTCCATCAACCTGACCGAGGTCTATCGCCGGCACATTCCCGACCTGGATGCGGAAACGCAATCCTTGATGACGCAAGGGATCAATCCCTTCAACTTTCCCGGTTTACGCAACACGACCACCGGGGAGCAATCCAAGTTGATCAACAACCAAAACCAGGTCACCATCCTGGCCGGTAGTGGCATGTGCCAGGGCGGCCGGGTCGTGCATCATCTCAAGCATAACCTCTGGCGAGCGGACTCGGCAGTGGTTTTCGTTGGATACCAGGCCCGGATGACCCTCGGCCGGGCGATTGTGGACGGTGCCAAGACCGTGCACATCTATGGCGAGCCGATCGCCGTCAAGACCAGGATTTTCACCATCAACGGCTTCTCCGCCCATGCCGACCAAGAAACTCTCCTGCAATGGCTGGCCGGGACGGGAAAAGCCCGGATCGTCTTGAACCACGGCGAGGAGGCCGCTGCCGAGAATCTGGCCAAGAAATTGGTGCAGCAAGGCCGGCAAGTAGAAGTGGCCGATCCGGGAAAGCTCTACCAGATCTAGCAAGAGACCGTTGGCAGGGGAATGAAACCCTTCGTTTCCGATCCTTCACGCTCGTCCCTTATGCGCTTGGTCGGCGTCATTGGCGAGCGGGACGCTTCGCCGGAGAACATTCTACGGGCCTACACCGTGGGGCACTTGCTGGCTGAACGTGGTTTCGCTCTAGTTTGCGGTGGCCTGGGCGGAGTGATGGAAGCGGCCTGCCATGGAGCTTGTGACGCCGGCGGCCTGACCCTTGGGATTCTGCCGGGGATCGATGCGGCGGAGGCGAACCCTTACGTGCAGATTGCCATCGTCACCGGCCTCAACGAAGCCCGGAATCTGCTGATTGTCCGTTCCGCGCTGGTTCTGATCGCTATTGGCGGGGAATACGGCACACTTTCCGAGATGGCTTTCGCCCTGAAGATGAACAAACCGGTAATCGCCCTCCACTCCTGGCAGCCGGAACGGCCGGGGATCTCCCACCCCACGCTTCACACTGCGCAAACGCCAGAAGAGGCCATCGAGCTTCTGCTAAGGCTGCTAGGCTGTAAGGACTAGTCGAAGCAACCAAATCCCAACGAACCTCAGCGAACTTTTTTGCATCCAATCTGCATGAAGAAGAGATGGCTCGTCGCAGCGAGTTGGGTGTGTTTTGCCTGCCTGATGCTCTCTTCCTGTGCGCCGGCGGTGTTACCTTCTTCAAATCCCACCCTCGCCCTTCCGCTGCCCCCTGCCGCGCCACCCTCTTTGGCACAATCGCTGCAACAGGTGTTGGATGAAAGCCTAAAGCCGTCCGGAGCACCTGGCATTGTTGCGCAGGTAATCACATCCAGCTGGTCCTGGAGTGGCGCAGCGGGGATAGCGAGCAAGACCCCTACGCTGCCAGCCGAAATCGGCATGCACTTCCGGATCGCGAGCATTACCAAGACTTTCCTGGCTGCTGCGATACTGACGCTGGTCCAGGAGGGAAAGTTGAAATTGGACGAACCGGCGGCGAATTGGTTGCCATCAGAGTGGACGGCGCAGCTGACCTATCGGGATCAAATCACGATCCGACATTTGTTGCAGCATACTAGCGGTCTTGCTAGCTTCCCGGTCTACGATTGGATGATTGAAACACGAATTCATCCGCAGGAAACCATCCCGATCGAACGCGCCGTGCAGGTCGCATTGGATGGCTCATCTGTCGCTCCGGGGACGAAATGGGAATACAACAACGCCGGCTTTGTCCTGCTCAGCTTCATTCTCGAGCGCGCCTCCGGCATGCCTTATGCCA
>JBGOWQ010000188.1:0-3479 GCA_041478715.1 Thermodesulfobiota bacterium
GAAGAATCGCCCGGGATCAGCGCTCCTTCGACAGTGCTATTTCCCTTCGTCCAGGGGCGCTGGGTGATCGGTGGAGTTCCCAGTTTGGCAACGGATGATGCGCACATCCCCCACCAGCAATCCGCGTGGCAGGACAAAAACAGGATTGCAGTCGAGTTCGTCAATTTCAGGCGCTCGGAATGGCAGTTGGGAGACAGCCACGATCGCTTCTGCCAAGGCCTCCAGATCGGAAGCAGCTTCCCCCCGGACACCGGTTAAAATCGGGTAGGCGGAGATGCCGCAAATCATTTTCCGGGCTTCCTGCAGATCCACCGGAGCCACCCGCAGCGATAGATCACGCCAGACCTCGGTGTAGATTCCGCCCAAACCGAAAGCCACGACAGGTCCGAACTGCGGATCGCGGGAGATCCCGATCAAAACCTCTTTGCCCTCCTGGATCATGGGCACGATCAGCACCCCCAGCGCCGCGGGAAGCCGCGAGCGGATGGACCGATAGGCTTTCTGGGCGCCGTCATCATCGCGAATGTTTAGAATCACTCCCCCGGATTCCGATTTGTGCAATATCTGGGGAGATACGACCTTCATCACCACCGGGTAACCGATCTCCCGGCAGGCGTGCAATGCTTGGGACTCGTCTTCGGCGAAGCGAAACGATGGAACGGGGATTCCTTGTGCCGCCAGCCATTGCATGGCCTGCGGTTCCAGGATCGGAGAAGCAGGCAGGGTCGCCCCCCGAGGCGCCTGTTCCGGCAGAGGCCGCTTGTGTTCTCTCTGTTCCTGGTAGCAGAGCATGCGACCCAGCACGGTGACCGCGCGTTCCCCGGTAAAAAAATGCGGGATGCCGTGCTCTTGCAGGAAAGGCAGGCTGCCGGCAACGGTTTGTCCGGCCATGAAATTCGCAACCAAGGGCTTGCCCGTCGCATCGGCCGCCGCTACAATCCCCCGAGCCAGGGCCAGGGAGTCCAGGTAGGGGGTTCCCACATCGATGGCCAGTGCCGCGTCATACCCCGCCTCTCCTTCCAGCATAGTAGTCAGTGTGCGTCGATAGCCTTCCTCTGTTCCTTCCACCGTCAAATCGATGGGGTTACTAACCGCTCCATGCCCGGGTAAAAAACGGGCCAGCTTTTCCTTGACGTCTGCGCTGGGTTCCGCCACCTGTAATCCCATGACCTCGGCTCGATCTGCCGCCAGCACGCCCGGCCCGCCGGAATTGGTGACGATAGCCAATCGGCGTCCTTTGATCGGCGGAAGTGAGACCAATCCCTTACAAAGATCGAACATCTCTTCCACATTGGTCACCCGGATCGCTCCACTCTGCTGGAAGACCGCGTCATACACCGCATCTGACCCGGCCATCGATCCGGTATGAGACAACGTCGCGCGCCGTCCGGCTTGGGAACGTCCGGCTTTGATCACCACCAAAGGTTTGATTTTCGTCAGTTCATGCACCGCGCGGCGGAAGTGATCGCCGTCGCGTACGCTTTCGATATAGAGAGCCACCACTTTGGTTTCGGGATCGAGAGCCAAGTACTCTAGTAGCTCCGTCTCGGCTAGGTCCGCTCCGTTGCCGTAACTGGCGAATTTGGAGAATCCCAGCCCTTGCTCCTGGGCCCAGGAAAGGACCGCCCCTCCCAGCGCCCCGCTTTGGGTAACCAGGGCGGTGGCACCCGGCGGGGGCCGTGTTTCCAGTGTGGGGAAGAGCTTGTGATGCGTGTTGACAATGCCCGCGCAGTTCGGTCCCACAAAACGAATGCCATGGTCACGGGCGATCCGCTTGATCTCCTCTTCTCCGGCAGCATTTCCGGCCTCGGAGAAGCCGGAAGTGATGATGACAGCCGCCTTGATCCCTGCCAAGCCGCATTCTTCCAACACACCGGCGACGGTGGACGCCGGCGAGGCGATCACAACCAAATCGACGGGACCGGGAATATCGCCGATGCGGGAAAACCCCGGCGCGGACATTGCGCCCCGGGCCTTGGGGTTGACGGCATAGACGGCCAAATAGCCTCCCGCCAGAAGTTGCTCGATCAAGGCGTAGCCCAGCTTGCCCTCAGCCGTGGAACCGATCACGGCTACACCTCGGGGGTGAAACAAATGTTCCAGGCTCACGCTAGCTTCCCGAATTCCGGAGGATTCCTGCGGTTTCTCGGCCGGCGCGGAAGGTCAGAAGATTGCGCTCGACCCCTTTTTTCCAGCGAGACTCAATTACCTTCTCCACTAGCGGAGCAGGAAGGATCGATCCCAATGGCGTGGCGGCCAGCACCGCACCCAGCACGAACAGGTTGTCCGTTCCGGGTTGGCCTTGATAAAGCGGCAACTGCCCGGGACGGAAGGTCAGCAAAGTACCTTCCGCTTTCGTTACTTGTTCCGCAACCGCCTCCAGCAAGGGATAGGATGCCTGCCCCAGCATCACGGCGGTCAGTGCCCAGACAAAATCCCAAAGCAGGAAGATTCCTCCCGGCTTGAGAAAGCGGATGGCTTTCAGTGCCTCCGAGCGTTCCATGGCGATCACCAGGTCCGCACTTCGCTCCGGGATGTTCGGCCCGATCGTTTCCCGCCCCAGGCGGAGTTGCGCTTTGAAAAACCCGCCGCGCTGGGCCATCCCTTTGGTGGGAAAAAAATTCACCGGCCAGCCGGATTGGAACGCCGCTTCAGCCAGGATCTCCCCAATCGTTAGAACCCCTTGCCCTCCTACTCCCACCAGATAGATGTCATAGCAGCGGTCCATCTCTATCCCTCCTGCCGCACAATAGCTTCTCTGGCGCAAATTTGGGCACAGAGGGCACAGCCATTGCAGAGAGCCTGGTCGATCACAATCGAGCTTTCCGTTAGACTGATGGCCGGGCAGCCGGTGGTTGTAATGCAAAGCTTACAAAGGTTGCAATTTTCCGCTTGTTGCCGCACGCGCCCTACTCGGCCGGTCCGGCGGATGGACTGGATGGCGCACTCCCGCCGGGCTAGGATCACTTTCACCCCGGCTTGGGGCAAGGCATCGACCAGCGCTTCGGTAGTCGCCTTCAAGTCGTAGGGATCCACCTGATAGAACCGATCGACACTGAGCGTGGGAATGATCCGGGCCAGATCGAGACGATGTCCATCCGATTGGCCATCGATCGCCGTTCCCGGGTTCGCCTGCATCCCGGTCATCGCCGTCCAGCCATTATCGAGAATGATCAAGGTCAGCGATGCCTGATGCTGCACGGCATTGATCAGACTTGGAATTCCGGCGTGAAAGAAGGTGGAATCGCCGATGGTTGCAATCACCGGCGTCTTAATCCCTGACCAGAAGTACCCTTGTGCCAATCCCAAACTTGCTCCCATCGACACCTCATTCCAGACGGTGTTGAACGGGGGGTTCATCCCCAAGATGGTACAACCGATGTCTCCCGTAACCATCACCGCATCTTTTTTTAGCTTCAGTTTGCGGATCGCCTGGTTGATGGCGATGTAGGTTCCCCGGTGGGGGCATCCGGCGCAGA
>JBGOWQ010000050.1:0-7807 GCA_041478715.1 Thermodesulfobiota bacterium
ATCCCCGGCGTGACAACGGAACCGCAGGTTCCCAAACGTCACTCCCGTACTCGGGAAAGGAGTGAAGCAACACATGTTGCAGCCGAAACGCGTTAAATTCCGCAAGACACACCGCGGGAATCGCCGTGGAAAAGCGTATCGCGGATCCTCGATATCGTTTGGGGATTACGGTTTGCAGGCCTTGGAACCGGCTTGGCTCACAGCCCGCCAAATTGAAGCAGCCCGGATCGTGCTGACCCGTTCTCTCTCCAAGGGTGGAAAACTCTGGATTCGTGTTTTTCCCCAGAAGCCGATCACCAAGCATCCCGCCGAAGCTCGGATGGGTGGGGGCAAGGGAGCGCCGGAATACTGGGTGGCCGTGGTCAAGCCGGGACGGATTATCTTTGAGGTGACGGGTATCAGCGAGCAAGTAGCGCAAGAAGCGATGCGCCATGTGGGGCATAAGCTGCCCTTGAAGACCCGATTTCTCTCCCGCTTGATGGAGGAGGGCACTCAGGCGTGAAGACGACGAAACTGCGAGATTTCAGCCCGGATGAATTGAAGAACAAACTGACCGATCTGAAAAGCGAATTGTTCAACCTCCGATTCCAGCAATCCACAGGTCAACTGCGCAACCCCCTGCGAATTCAGATTGTGCGCAAGGATATTGCCCGGATGATGACCGTTTTGCGGGAAATGGAGTTGAAGAAGGAAGGACAAACATGACCAAAGTGAAAGTGATTTACGGTACAGTCCTCTCCAACTCCATGCAGAAAACCGTGGTTGTGGGGGTGGAACGACGGTATCGACACCCCCGTTATGGTAAGTACGTAACGCGAACCACGAAACTTTACGCACACGATGAGGAGAACGTCGCCCAACCAGGAGCCACCGTGGCTCTGGTGGCCTCCCGACCTCTTTCCAGGCTGAAGCGCTGGCGCGTGCTGAAAGTGGTTTCCAAGAAAACCGAGCCACGAGCAGAAATCGCAGCGGAGGAGGAACTATGATCCGTACCTACACCCGTCTACGGGTAGCAGACAATACGGGAGCCAAAGAGCTTCTCTGCGTCCGTGTCTTGGGAACAGGAAATCAAAAGTATGGGCGCGTGGGAGATGTGATTGTAGGTACGGTGAAGGAAGCCACTCCAGGTGGATCGGTCACTAAGGGTGCCGTGGTGCATGCGGTGATCGTCCGGACCAAAAAGGAAACTCGACGGGCCGACGGGTCGCTGGTTCGATTCGACCAGAACGCGGCCGTAATCATCGATGAAACCGGGAATCCCAAGGGTACGCGGATCTTTGGTCCCGTATGTCGCGAGTTGAGGGACAGGGGGTACATGAAAATCATCTCCCTGGCCCCGGAGGTTGTGTGATGAAGACCAAAAAGCTTGTGAAACCTCATGTGCGAAAAGGTGATTTTGTCACCGTATTATCCGGAGATGACAAGGGACGCAAGGGAAAAGTGCTCAAGGTTTTCTCGGATGAGGGTCGACTGATCGTGGAAGGGATCCGCGTCGCCAAGAAACATGCACGACCCACGCAGAAAATGCCCCAGGGAGGCACGATCGATAAGGAATTGCCCCTGCCGATCAGCAAGGTAATGCTGCTGTGCCCAGCCTGCAAAAAACCAACTCGAATCACGCACATTGAAACGGCTAATGGCCATGCGCGTGTCTGCAAGAACTGCAACGAGGTCATTGACAAATAATGGCGACTAAAAAGACGACGAAAGAAGAAGAAACGACGGAAGAGCCCACCACCGCCAAAACCAGCAAAAGAGCCCCGCGGAAAGCCAAAGAAATCGTTGAGGAACCTGTAGCGCAAGAAGCAGCCCCTGCCGGCAAAACCAGCAAAAGAGCGCCACAGAAAGCCAAAGAGATGGTTGAGGAACCTGTAGCGCAAGAAGCACCTCCCCATTCCCTGAGGGACAAATACCAAAAGGAAGTGATCCCTGCTTTAACCAAACGGTTCGGATATCGGAACGTGATGCAGGTCCCTCGTTTGGTGAAAGTCGTGGTGAGCCGCGGCGTGGGGGAGGCCATTGCGAATCCTAAAGCGTTGGAAAGCTCGGTGGACGAACTGCTGCTGGTCACCCGCCAGAAGCCTCTGGTGACCAAGGCGAAGAAATCGATTGCCTCCTTCAAACTGCGCAGCGGCATGAAGATCGGCTGTCTGGTCACGCTGCGTGGCCAAAGGATGTACGACTTCGTCACAAAACTGATTGATGTAGCCCTACCGCGTATCCGCGACTTCAAAGGGGTCAGCCCCCGAGCATTCGATGGACGTGGAAACTATAACCTCGGATTGCGCGAACAATTGATCTTCCCCGAGATCGACTATGACAAGGTGGATAAAGCACGGGGGATGAATGTGACGTTTGTCACCACAGCCAAAACGGATGAGGAAGCCCGCTTGCTCTTAGAAGCATTGGGCATTCCCTTTCGTTCCTAGGAGGTAATGAATTGGCTCGGAAAGCGTTGATCAACAAATCGAATGCCAAAGCCAAGTTTCCCGTGCAGCAGTACCATCGTTGTGTTCGCTGTGGGCGTTCGCGGGCGTACTACCGGAGATTTGGACTTTGCCGCATCTGTCTGCGCCAGATGGCTCTTCGGGGAGAGATCCCTGGCGCCACCAAGGCCAGCTGGTAGGAGGAGAGATGATAATATCCGATCCCATTGCCGACATGCTGACACGGATTCGCAATGCGAATCTCGTGTTCTTGGAGACGGTAGAAATACCGAGCTCCAATATCAAGAAGGAGATTGCCCGAATCCTGAAAGAAGAAGGATACATTAAGGGTTGGACCGTTGATCATGCCAATGGGGAAGAGGTCATCCGCCTCACGTTGAAATATGGAGCCGACCGTGAGCGGATCATCACCGGTTTAAAGAGAACCTCGAAACCCGGGCGCCGGATCTACGTCAAGAAAGACAAAATCCCGCGCATTCTGCGCGGTTTGGGCATTGCTATCCTTTCCACACCCCTCGGTCTGTTAACCGATCGGGACGCGCGCAAGGCGGGTGTGGGGGGAGAAGTTCTCTGTGTGGTCTGGTAGGAGTCAAGCGCATGTCACGAATTGGAAAACAACCCATAACCCTGCCCGATGGAGTGAATGTGGAACTGCAAGACCAATCCATTCGCGTGAAGGGTCCCAAAGGAACCCTGGAAAGGGATTTTCATCCGTTGATCCAGGTGAGCTTGGTCAATGGCCAATTGATCGTTGCCAGAAAAAGCGATGCTCCATTGGATCGCTCTCTCCACGGGCTGACGCGCGCTCTGCTGCAGAACTTGGTTACCGGAGTCACTGATGGATTCAGCAAGTACTTGGAGATTTCCGGCATTGGCTACAAGGCGCTAAAGCAAGGGGAGAAGCTGGTGCTGCAAGTAGGATTCACTCATCCGGTGGAATTCGATCCACCACCGGGGATTACGATTGAAACGGACGGTACTCGGATTACCATTTCAGGAGCCGACCGGGAAGCGGTGGGTGCTTTGGCTGCCCGCATTCGCCGAGTCCGGAATCCTGATCCCTATAAAGCAAAGGGCATCAAGTATCGAGGCGAAGTGATTCGCCGCAAAGCCGGTAAGGCTTTGGGTAAAGGCGTAGCGAAATAAGGGCGAAAGGTGATCAGGGTGAAAGAAAAGACGAGTAAGAAACTACGTCATGAACGAGTGCGAAAGAAAATGAAAGGAACGGCGGAACGACCTCGTCTTTCGGTTTTCCGCAGCCTGAGCGGTATCTATGCACAGGTGATTGATGACCAAGCTGCTAGAACCATGGCTAGCGCTTCCAGTCTAGAGCAGCTGGTGTCCAAACCCGGAAAAGGGAAGACCAAAACCGAGATTGCCCAATTGGTCGGCACATTAGTTGCCCAGCGAGCAAAAGATGCTGGGATTTCTCGAGTCGTATTCGACCGCGGCGGGTATCAGTTTCACGGCCGTGTGAAGGCTCTGGCCGAAGCTGCTCGAGCCGCAGGTCTGGAATTCTAGGAGGAATAGATGGCACGCTTCGATGCAGTCGAATCCGAATTTCAAGAGAGAGTGATCCAAATCCGGCGCGTAACCAAGGTCGTCAAGGGTGGCAAACGGATGAAATTCCGTGTGGTGGTGGTGGTAGGCGACACTCAAGGGCGAGTAGGGGTGGGCATTGGCAAGGCAGCCGAGATCCCGAATGCGGTCCGCAAGGGAATCGAGGACGCCAAGAAGTCCTTGCTGACGGTTTCGCTATCCGGAAGCACTATCCCACATGAGGTACTGGGAAAGCTCGGTGCCGGCAAGGTTTTCTTGAAGCCGGCAGTTCCCGGAACGGGCGTTATCGCGGGTGGTTCCGTGCGTGCCGTACTTGAGTTGGCCGGCGTGAAGGATGTGCTGTCGAAATCGTTGGGATCAAACAATGCGGTAAATATGGCAAAGGCGGCTTTGGTGGCTCTAAATATGCTCAAGAGTCCGGAAAAGGTCGCCAACAATCGCGGCAAAAAAATCAAGGAACTGTGGAGCTAAACCATGCAATTGCACGAACTGGAGAAACTCCCTGAAATCAAGCGACGAAAGCGCCTGGGTCGAGGCACCGGCTCCGGCCACGGACGCTCGGCGACCAAGGGAAACAAAGGCCAAAAAGCCCGTGCGGGTGGACCGAAACGAATCGGCTTTGAGGGAGGACAACTGCCTCTCTATCGTCGGTTGCCCTATCAGAAAGGTTTCAAACCTTTATCCAAGGAAGTGTTTTTCCCCGTGAACCTGGTCAAATTGAATTCGTTCGGTGCCGGCTCAACCGTTACCCGCGGACTTCTGTACGAGCGTGGGATTATCCCTTCTCCCGAGGTGAACGTGAAGGTATTAGCCGGGGGGGTTCTCAAGGTGAACCTGATTGTCCAAGCCCAGGCTTTCTCGGCCAAGGCCAAGGACCAGATCGAAGCCTTGGGTGGAAAGGCGGAGGTTGCCTGATGGCCATCTTTGAGACGATCCGAAACGCATGGATGATCAAAGACCTGCGCCGTAGGGTCATACTCACGCTGCTTTTCCTGGTTCTCTTTCGTCTCGGAGCTTTTATTCCGGTCCCCGGCGTGGATATAGCTGAAATTAGCAAGATCGCGTCTTCCGCCGGGATTTTGGGAATGCTGAACCTATTTTCCGGTGGCAGCCTGTTGAACTTTGGCCTTCTTTCTTTAGGCGTTCTTCCCTACATCAATGCTTCGATTATCCTCAACCTGTTACAGATGGTGATTCCCAAGCTGAAGGAAATGGCTAAAGAGGAGGGAGAAGCCGGACGGCGCAAGCTGGCGCAGTGGACGCGATACATGTCCGTGGGCCTGGGGGTCCTGGAAGCGATTTTCTTCATTGTCTATCTGGAACGCAGCGGTGTACCGATCCTCCCGAATACCTTTCTGACCCGGGTGGTGATTACCCTGACGCTAACAGCCGGTGCCCTGATCACCCTCTGGATCGGTGAGGTGATCACGGAAAAAGGTATCGGGAACGGCGTATCGCTGATCATTTTCATCGGGATCGTGGCTCGACTGCTCCCTGGCGCGATTGAGATGGTAGGGTTGATCGGCACCGGGGAACTGCCTGTGCCGGAGTTGATCCTCGTCTTAGCGATTTCCGTGCTGATCATCTCGGGGGTGGTCACCGCCTACACGGCGGAGCGCAAAGTCCCCGTGCAGTACGCCAAGCGCGTCGTGGGGCGACGGATGTACGGTGGTCAGTCCACCTTCATCCCGCTCCGATTGATCCAGGCTGGAGTGCTTCCGATCATCTTCGCGCAGGCGGTGTTGATGCTGCCCGTGACATTGGCTGGGTTCATCCCCGGTCTGCAGGGATTTGCAGAGTTATTCTATTCGGGTACGTCCTGGGTCTATAACTTGTTGTTGTTTTTCCTGATCATCTTTTTCACCTACTTTTACACCAGCATCAGCTTCAACCCAACGGAATTGGCCGACAACTTGCAGAAGTATGGTGGGTTCGTTCCGGGTGTTCGTCCTGGGCCGGGTACGGCAACCTATTTTCAACGTATCCTCAGTCATATCAGTTTACCGGCCGCAGTATTCCTTGGGATCCTGGCGATCTTGCCGAATTTCTTCATGCCGCTGTTGGGGGTGTCAGGAACCCGATTTCTGTTCGGTGGCACTTCGATCCTGATCGTGATTGGTGTTGCTCTGGAAACCGTACGGCAGATTGAAGCATTCATGGTGATGCGCCATTACGAGGGCTTCCTGAAATAATGAATCTGATTTTCTTGGGTCCTCCAGGCTCGGGCAAAGGAACGCAGGCCGGTATTCTTTCCACCAAGACCGGGTGGAACTATCTAGGTACTGGCGATCTTCTGCGTCGATTGGTGAAAGAGGGCAACGAAAAAGCTCTTTTGGCCAAATCCTACATGGAGAAAGGTGAGCTGGTCCCGGACACCCTGATGGTGGAACTCCTGCTTGCGGAATCCGGTGATCTTGGGAACGGCCTGATCCTGGACGGTTTCCCTCGCACTCTCAGTCAGGCGGACACTCTGACGCAGATGATGCGAGCGCGAAACTTGACATTGGACGCAGTGCTGCTGATTGATGTTTCGGACCAGGAGGTGGAACGCCGTCTCCTTCAACGCAGCGCTTGTTCTAGCTGCGGAAGGATCTTCAAACAAAAATTGGCCGTTTGCCCGGCCTGCGGTGCCCAAATCCAGACCCGCATCGACGACAACGCGGAGACGATTCGTACGCGACTTCTGGTTTACCGCCAGCAGACCGACCCTCTTGTGGCATATTATGAGCAACAAGGCTTGTTGCGGCGGATTTCTGGAGAGGGCGAGATTGATGAGATCGGCCAGCGGATCTGTCAGGCGCTTGGAATCACATGATCCGATTGAAAACTACCCAGGACATCGTTTTGATGCGCGAAGCCGGTCAGATCTTGGCTCGGGTTTTGCAGGAACTCTCCGCTTCCGTACGCGCCGGCTTGCGCACCAAGGATCTGGACGACCAAGCCGAGACAGCCCTCACCAGAGCAGGTGTGAAACCCGCCTTCAAGGGATACCGGGGATATCCGTCTGCCTTGTGCGTTTCCATCAACGAGGAAGTCGTACACGGCATTCCATCCAACCGCAGAATCCGGGAAGGCGATATTGTATCGCTGGATTTGGGCGCGGAACTGGAAGGCTGCTTCGCCGATGCTGCCACCAGTGTAGCCGTAGGCCGAGTGATCCCACGAGCCCGGCAATTGCTGGAAGTGGGAAAGTCGGCTCTGGCGGCCGGCATTGCCAAGGCTCAAGCCGGACTTCACCTAGGAGACATATCCGCCGCGATCCAGCAGGAAATTGAGCGAAACGGATTCTCGGTGGTTCGCGATTTTGTCGGACATGGGATTGGTCGACAGCTGCACGAGGAGCTGCAGATCCCCAACTATGGTGAAGCTGGCACGGGAGTTTTGCTACAGGAAGGCATGACCCTTGCCATTGAACCGATGGTGAACATGGGGAGCTTCCAGGTAGCGATAAAGAATGACGGTTGGACAGTAGTGACACAAGACAAATGCCCCTCTGTTCATTTTGAACACACAATATTGGTTACTGGGCATAGCCCGGAAATCCTGACGGAGTGGCCATGAGGAAAAAGCGGTACTACCCGAAGAAGCGACAAACGAGAAAACCAGACCCGGAACCAGAAGAGAAGGTGCGTGAGGGTTGTATCGAGATGGAAGGTAAAGTTGTTGAAGCGCTGCCTAACGCCATGTTCCGCGTTGAGTTACCGAATGGCCACCGATTACTGGCACACGCCTCCGGTAAGATGAGGATTCATTTCATCCGAATCCTGGCCGGAGACCGGGTTAAGGTGGAAATTTCCCCC
>JBGOWQ010000082.1:0-5791 GCA_041478715.1 Thermodesulfobiota bacterium
ATCACGTACCAGGGGGCAACCCTGTTGCCGAACTGAGTGGAGGGATTCCCGGGACCCTTGAACGATCCCGGCCGCAAAAGAAGATAGTGTATGCCAGGCCGTAGGCGCAAAGTATGGCCTTCCACCCGGGGCAATGGTGTTGGCGGGAAATACCGTCACACCGGAAAGGATAGGAAATGGGTATCCAGCGAAAAGGTAGGATGTTCCTGGTTTTGTTTCTGGGCCTCGTGCTAATCGTGGGAGGTGGGGTTTCTTGCAGCGCTCCCGGCACGCCGACCACGACCTCCATCTCTCCCTCTCCGACCTCTTCTTCTCCCACCCCTTCTTCACCCGTCTCTCCCTCACCCACGAAAACGGTTTCGTCCACGCTGCCCAAGCCGGCCGAGCCGGCCACGATCCAAGTCAATACCGAGTTGGCCAACACCCTGCCTTTTGCTGACCAGCAGGATTTCCAGGACGCCCAGCGCGGTTTCATCGCCTCCTTACCCGATGTGACCATCTTGACGGAAACCGGCACACCCGTTTGGACCCTGAAGGGATACGAGTTCCTGCAGCAGAAAGACCCGCCGCCCAGCGTCAATCCCAGCCTCTGGCGAATGGCCCAGTTGAACATGAACAACGGCTTGTTCAAGGTCACCGATCGCGTCTTTCAGATCCGCGGCTTCGACATGTCCAATATGACCATAATCGAAGGTGACAGCGGTTTGATCCTGATCGACCCGCTGCAGACCGCGCAGACCTCCAAAGCGGGCCTGAACCTCTACTTCCAGCAATTCGGAGAGAAACCGATCATCGCAGTGATCTACACCCACAGCCATGTGGATCACTATGGCGGCGTCAAGGGCGTCATTTCCGAGGCGGATGTCAAGGCGGGTACGGTGCAAGTGCTGGCGCCGGAAGGGTTCCTGGAGGCGGCCATCAGCGAGAATGTCTACGCCGGAACTGCCATGACTCGCCGTGCCAGCTACCAGTACGGCCTCCTCCTGCCACGGGGAGAGCTCGGTGAGGTCGATGTCGGAATCGGCAAGGCTTCCGCGATAGGGTCGATTACCTTGATCCCTCCCACGGACATCATCAACAACACGGGCGAGACACGGACCATTGACGGTGTTGAGATAGAATTTCAGATCGTCTCGGGCACCGAGGCGCCAGCCGAGATGAACCTCTACTTCCCCCAGTTTAAAGTGCTGGACTCGGCGGAGATCGCCTGCCCCCTGTTGCACAACGTTCTCACCTTGCGCGGTGCCCAGGTGCGAGATGCCAAGAAGTGGGCGGCCTGCCTGAACGAAGATATCGCTCTCTATGGAGAGCGGACGGAGGTGGTGATTGCCCAGCACAATTGGCCCCGCTGGGGGCAGGAAAACGTGGTCAACTACCTAGCCAACCAACGCGATCTGTACGAATTCGTTAATGACCAGACCCTCAACCTGATCAACAAAGGGTACACCCCGATCGAGATCGCCGAGGCGATCCAATTGCCGGCCAGCCTGGACACGCAATGGTACACCCATGGCTATTACGGTACCCTCAGCCACAACGTGAAAGCCGTCTACCAGAAGTACATCGGCTGGTACGATGGTAATCCCGCCAACCTGAATCCCTTGACTCCGGTGGAGGCAGCCAAGAAGTTCGTGGCCTACATGGGCGGGGCACAGGCCATCATCGACAAAGCCCGCCAGGATTTCGCAAAAGGCGAGTACCGCTGGGTGGCGCAAGTGTTAAACCAGGTCGTCTTTGCCGAACCGGACAACGCCGAGGCCCGTTACCTGGAGGCGGATGCCTTGGAGCAGCTCGGTTATCAAGCCGAGTCCGGAATCTGGCGCAATATCTATCTGTCCGGTGCCTGGGAACTACGCAACGGATTTCCCAAAGCATTTGGTACAGGCGGCACCGCGAACCCGGACACGATCACAGCCATGACGATCCCCCTCTTTTTCGACTACTGGGGGGTGCGTTTGAACGCGGCCAAGGCGGACGGTAAGACCATCATCCTCAACTGGAACTTCACCGACACGGGCGAGCAATACGCCCTGAACCTCTCCAATTGCGCGCTGACCTACCGGGCGGACTGGCAGGATCCGAAAGCGGATGCCCGCTTCACCCTGGCCCGCTCCACCCTGGACGGCATCACCCTGGGCCAAACCACCTTCGAGCAGGAGCTCTCGGCTGGAAACATCAAGGTCGAGGGAACCCCCCAAAAGCTGGCCGAACTGCTGGGAATGCTTGACACGTTCAGCCCCTTTTTCCCGATCGTGGTGCCATGAATGTAGCCCCTCTTTGTCATCCCAAACGCAGAGAAGCATCTTGCCTTCAGAGAATTGGGGACTGCTACGAATTGATTTGTCCTAATTCCTTGCCGTGACCGATCCGTTGGATACAAAGGAGATGTGATCGTTCATCAGGCAACAAGGCCTCGGCGCATATCCCATCTTCGAGAGGAAGGCTTGCCTCTCCACTGCGCCAATAGTATTGCGTCCATGAAATTCGGAAGCGAGCCAGATTGTGCAGCGCAATTCTGCTATCCTCGAGCGGAAGGGAATCACCCGAAAGAGGAGGGATCGACGATGAGCAACCGTAGCCACGACTGGTTCCGGCAGGCCGAGGCCGACCTGCGGCACGCCCGTCATGCGCTGGTCGACGCGGACTACGATTGGAGCTGCTTTGCTGCCCACCAAGCAGCCGAGAAAGCGATCAAAGCGGTCTTTCTGCACCGTGGAGAGGAAGCCTGGGGGCATACCCTGACCGCCCTCCTAGGGAACCTGCCGGAAGGTCTCCAGGCACCGGCCGAGCTGGTTCGCCGCGTGAAACAACTGGATAAGCACTACATCCCTACTCGCTACCCCAACGGCTTCGACGCCGGCGCACCGACCGATTTCTACACCACGGAGGAAGCGCTGGAGGCCGTCCAAGCGGCGGAGGAGATTCTTGGCTTCTGTCGTCATCAAATCGACTGATCGATCCCGAATTCGGGAAGCCGTGGAGGCTTATGCCCTTCGTCTGCGCCAAGAGCACCCCGAGATCCGGCGCATCTTCTGGTTCGGATCTTGGGTACGAGGTGATGCCACACCGGGAAGCGACGTTGACCTCTGTCTGATCCTCTCGGCCTCGGACAAGCCGCCAAGAGATCGTCTGCCCGACTATCTGCCGTTGGGCTTCCCCGTGGGCCTTGATCTTCACCTCTATACAGAAGTGGAACTAGAGGTTCTGCGGACTGCCTCGCCCAAGTGGTTCGCAGCCCTGACAACAGGCCTCGAGGTCCCCGCGAATTAATTCAGGAATCAATTGGGGACAACCACTAGTTTCTGTAACTATCCTGCGAACGTTGAAGTACCGCTATTTTTCCACCAGGCGGATGTCCAGGCCCTGCACCGCAGCTGGGTTGATCTGAATCTCGTGGGCCGAAACCTCGCCCAACAGGTCGGCCCCGGCAAGAAAGTCCCGCGCCGCTTGCAGCGAGGCCACTTGGAGCACCAACCCCTTGATGGAGTCCTCGTTTCCCGGGGAGATGCGGACGGCGGGGCCTGTCCCGAAGGAGAGCACGCCATCCTCTGACAGGGGAGCCGGGGCGAAGACCTTTTGCCACAAAGCCCTCGTTGAGTCGATCTGAGAGGTGACGATCTCGATCTCCTTGATCCCGATCAGGCCGATACCGCCCAGGGAGCCGGTGGCGCTCGAAGCGCGACTGGCCAGAGCGGCCTGCATCTCGGGCGTGTACTGGCAAAGGTAGACGATGTAGTCCTCGGTACAGAGGGCTTGCAGGGTCACGTTGGTCCACACCTTCACCATCGTGCCGTTAGTCTCCCGCATCTGGTCCTGGGGGGCACTAGGATTGGCGCCGCGCTGCTGGAACTCGCCGGTCACCTGGTCCAAGGGATAGGACTCGAAGACGATGCCGTAGAGGAAAGTGAACGGAGGCATTTCCGACTGGGACCCCGCCGGAGCGTCGAACTTGAGTGTCTCCAGGTTTACATTACCGGCGAATACTCCTCCCGTGGTGAACCCCGGGTAGACCCCCAAGGGCCAGGCCGCCGGCAGCCCCAGGGTTTGGGTGAGCATGCTCCATAACGCCTCGGGATCCGAGCAACTGATCGTGACGTGGTCAACCTTCTTGACCAGCGGCTCGATGACCGGATTCTTCGCGCTGCAGCCGCTAACAGCCAGGGGTACCAGCATCGCCAGGATGAAGAGGGAAGCCAGCAATGCAAACGTGCGGAAAATGAATCGATCGCGCATGGTTTTGATTCCTTTTCGCCGGTTACCAGATTACTCCGAGAACATGATACCAACCGCAAAGTACGGATTCAACGGGAGCGAGGTGATTTCAGGGAAGATTGCGTCGACCTCCGGGAGATGCTCGGAGAAAAGAGGGAAGAATCGTGGCTCCCTACCTCATGGCGCGCATCGAGGGAAAGCTGGTATAGCTGACCGCAACCATCGCCGACCTGACTATATCAATAGAACTGATTAGGATCGGGGGATTGTATACTGTACGACACTGCCGTATAATTGATTTGTGGAATTCATCGAAGCCACTGCTTTCACGAAGTATGTCTATGAGTATCTCTCTGATGAGGAATACCTGGGTTTGCAGAGTTTTCTTCTCCAATACCCAGAATCAGGCAAGGTTGTTCCGGGATCAGGCGGCGTTAGAAAAATTCGCTGGGCTATGTCGGGAAAAGGCAAAAGCCGCGGTGTGCGGGTGATTTACTACTTCAAACGACAAGAGGATGAAATTTGGTTATTGACCATATACAGCAAGAGTGAAATAGAAAACATTCCGGCACATATTCTGTGTCAAATTGCAAAGGAAATCGAAAATGTCTAAGCGTGATATCGGTCGGGAAATTCTTGAAGGGATTCATGATATTAAAGCTCACAAGACGGGCGAGAAAACATTGCGTACCCATACGCTGAAAACGCCGGCGCCTCCCCGGGTGATCCGCGCAAACTTGAAATTATCGCAATCGGCTTTTGCTGGTCTGATGGGTGTTAGTTTGCGCACCGTTCAAGATTGGGAACAAGGGCGGCGCAAGCCAAGCGGGCCTGCTGTCGCATTGTTGCGCATTGCCGAACAAAAGCCCGAAGTCTTTACAAAGCTTTTGTAAGCAAGAGTATCTTTCGGGAGCAGAGTCACCCAATCCTGCGCGCAGCAATCAGGGCGAAGAAGGCGATCTAGGTCGGGCAGAACTGGAAGATTTGTCCTATCGCTTGGGGTCAGGTCTTTATATTTAGCATTCCCTCATGATTCTGCTGATGGTGGTGTAGTGTAAACCGGTATGCCGGGCCACTTCTTGTTGGTTGTAGTGGAACTGCTCTAGCGCCTCGCGGATTCTTCGATCCCTTTCCGGTTTGCTCTCACCCTGATTCATGGGTAGCAGCTGCTCCAGGCTCGGTCGATGAAGAAACCGCTGTCTCGTAGCTATCTCGGGGATCTCTTTGCGGTCTCCGATCAGCGCCTGCATTCTCGCCATGAATCCCTCGTTACCTAAAACAATCTGCTGCCGGACTCCTTCCCAAGGACTGACCTGCTGGATTCCCTCTCCCACGAAGGCCTGGTACATCCTCTGGGCCTCGGTTCGCTCCGGAGCGAATTGCTCTAACAACCAATCCACCGTCAGACAAGGATGGGCAGATACCAATCCGGCCGTTCCCCCATAGCTGCTCCAATTCCATTCCTGCGGCCTCTCCACCGCTTTGGCCCGAACCGGGTTCAGCACCACATAGCGGCACACCTCCAGCAGATGACTCTCTTTCTCGATGACAATAGCTCGATAGCGCCCTTGGAAGACAT
>JBGOWQ010000032.1:0-9172 GCA_041478715.1 Thermodesulfobiota bacterium
CTTTAATGATATTGACGCCGATTTGCTCGTCACCTTCCAGTTTCATCTCTTCCAGCTTGGGTAGGATGTTGATCAGCACGGTACCGCCGCCGGCAATGATCCCTTCTTCTACCGCTGCCGTTGTGGCCGAAACGGCATCCTCGATCCGGTGTTTGCGCTCTTTCATCTCCGTTTCGGTGGCCGCGCCGACCTTGATCACAGCCACACCGCCAGCCAGCTTGGCCAGCCGCTCCTGCAACTTCTCCTTATCATATTCGGAGTCAGTCTCGGTAATCTGGTGGCGGATCTGGTTGATGCGTTTCTTGATCTCTTCCGGATCTCCCTTACCGGCTACGATGGTCGTGTTGTCCTTGTCCACTTTCACTTGACGGGCTTCCCCGAGCATATCCAAGGCGACATTCTCGAACTTGATACCGAGCTCGTCGGATACGACCTGTCCGCCTGAAAGGACAGAAATATCCTGTAGCATGGCCTTGCGCCGGTCGCCAAAGCCCGGAGCCTTGACCGCTACGCAGCGGAAGGTACCGCGAATCTTGTTCAGCACCAAGGTGGCCAGGGCTTCGCCTTCGATGTCATCGGCGATGATCATGAAGGGGCGGCCACGGTTGGCCAGCTTTTCCAATACCGGCAAGAAATCCTGCACAGAGGTGATTTTCTTGTCAGTGATGAAAATCAGGGGCTCATCCAGTTCGACCACCATCCGCTCCGGATCGGTGACGAAGTAGGGAGAAACGTAGCCACGATCGAATTGCATGCCCTCCGTGAACTCCAGACTGATGTCGAGACCCTTGGATTCCTCGACGGTGATCACTCCATCTTTGCCCACTTTCTCCAAGGCATCGGCGATCGTCTGTCCAATTTTTTCGTCCTTAGAGGAAATAGTGGCGACCTGGGCGATTGCCTGCTTGTCCTCAACGGGCTTGGAGAGTTTTTTCATCTCTTCCACGACCCGGATCACAGCGGCATCCATCCCGCGCTTAATGGCCAACGGGTTGGCGCCTGCCACCACATTCTTCAGACCGTCGTGCAGCATGGCCTGGGCGAAGATAGCGGCGGTAGTCGTGCCGTCACCGGCGACATCCTGCGTCTTGGTGGCGACTTCTTTGACCAATTGGGCACCCAAATTCTCGAAAGGATCTTCCAGGTCGATTTCCTTGGCGATCGTCACGCCGTCGTTGGTGATCATCGGCGGTCCGAATTTCTTTTCCAGCACAACGTAGCGGCCAATCGGGCCTAAGGTAATCTTGATTGCGTCAACTAGCGCATTGACACCGCGCTCCAGCGCGCGCCGGCTGTCCTCATCAAATCTTATTTGCTTTGCAGTTGCCATGATTTGTCCTCCTTACTTGTCCAGGATGGCAAGTACATCCCGTTCGCTCAGGATCAGGTACTCGTCGCCATCCAGTTTGATCTCGGTGCCGCCATATTTGGCGAAAACTACCGTGTCTCCCACCTTAACATCCAGGGGAATGCGTTGGCCGGTCTGCTCACTGAACTTGCCAGTGCCGACAGCCAAAACATCCGCTTTCTGGGGCTTTTCTTTGGCGGTGTCTGGAATTACGATGCCAGACTTGGTGTGCTCTTCGCTCTCCAGGACCTTCACTACGATGCGGTCCCCAAGCGGTCTTAACTTCATTTACGATCCCTCCAATACCTAGATTTTATTGTATTTTAGCACTCTCTGCTTCAGAGTGCCAATATGTTCTAACACGAAGCTCACGATTTTTCAATCACTTTTCATTTTTTTTTTTCATCGGAGGGATTCGCCTGCTGCATACAGCACTGGCAAACCATATCGGAAAAAAACAAGCGAAAGTCTTTTGCTAGAAGGACGTGGGTGGAACGGTCCGCGATGGAACGCTAGGCCAGGTTTTTCAGCTCGTCCAGCGACTCCCGGATGGCATTTGCGGAGAAGTCCAGGTCTTGGTCCGTGTGGCGATAGCAGATATAGCCATGATGAAAGGGCTGGAGGAATACACCTCGCCGAATCAACTGAGTATAGAACTCCTGACGCAATATCTTGTAGTGCTTGTCCGGGTCGCTGTCGAATGTAATGTACGGCATCCACGGGGCGCCGCTGAAGGTCACCGGCAGGGCGGACGCTTTCACCGTTTGAGCCACCCGATCGGCGAAACGAGTTCCCTTGTCCCGGATCACCTCCAGCACTCGATCTCGTTGTAGGATTTCCAAGGTTTTGAGCGCCGCCACCTGGGCATCGCTGTTGGGGAAGAAGGTGGAGGAGAGAAACACCTTCTCCGCCAAGACACTCATCACCCGTTCCCGGCCCACCAAGGCAGAAATAGCATAGCCATTGGCCATCGCTTTCCCGATACAGGCAAGATCCGGCGTAACACCGAACAGCTTTTGCGCTCCGCCGATGTCCACCCGGAATCCGCTGCGGATTTCGTCGAAAACCAATACCACACCGTATTCCTCCGCCAGGCGTCGCACGCCTTCGAGAAAACCAGGTTTGGGCATCTGCACCGGTTGACTAAGGGAATGACCGATCGGGGTCATCGTGATCGCGGCCATCTCCCGACCATGCTGTTTCAGCAGATCTTCCAGCTGATCCAGATCGTTATATTCAAACTCCAAGATGTCCTCGTAGAGTTTCTGGGGGATGCCTCCCTTCACTTCCACGCACCAATCATGCCACCCGTGGTAGCCGCAGCGGGCTACTTTCAGTCGCCCGGTGAAAGCCCTGGCGACTCGGATTGCAATGGTGGTGGCATCGGACCCTGTTTTGACCAGGGCAGCCATTTCGCAGCAAGGGATCAAGTCACCTAGCCGTTCAATCAGTTGGTTTTGGATCGGTTGTGTCAATGAAAAGCAAAACCCCTTGTTCCGAATCTGCGTGATCACGGCCTCATCCACTTCCGCTTCTCGGTACCCTAGGATGATCGGCCCGTACGCACACAGGAAATCGATGTATTCGTTTCCATCTACATCCGTGACCCGCCCGCCCTGGCCATGGTCGAAGAAGATCGGGTATTCCCCGGGGACAAAATTGTAAGGTCTACGGATGCCGGCGACACCACCCGGCACCAGTTTTTTCGCATGGGCAAACAATGCTTCCGATTGAATCAGATTCAACTTTCCCGTCATAGAATTCTCCTTTATCTATAAAGACTTCGTCCGCAGGCACTCCCATTGTAAGACGGGGAGAGCCCAGACGAAAATAGAGTACAATATCCCTGCTGGACGTCATGACTGCGGGAATCGAGGGAGTTTGGGTGTAACCATGTGCCACCAGAGGAAGGCTTGATGACGGCACGAGTACGCATTTCACTGGTAGGTGGTTTGCTTGTGTTGTTTCTCGCGGTTGCAGTGTACGAAATCTACTCCTTGTTCGACCTAGGTTCTCAGGGTTGGATCCTTCTCTTGTTTTGCCTGATTTGGGGATTGGTCTCTGTTGCGATAGGCATTGCCTTGGCCAACAGGACCCTCCAGCATCAAAGCGTATACCGGGAGGGCGAAGAACGATTTCTGGCACTGATCGAACGGATTCCGGAATGCGTATTTCTGATGAATATCCCCGATCGGCGATTGCTTATGGCCAATGCCGCATTTCGCGAAGTGCTGGGGTATTCTTCAAACCAGATTAGCCAAATGACGATTTACGATCTCACGGTGCTGGACCGGGATGCGATCAATCAGCAAGTTCAGCGCACCATTGGCATCAAACGAAATTATCTTGGCTCGCAAAACTATCGCAAAAAAGATGGTTCAGTGATCGGAGTGGAAGTCGCGGCGGATCTGGTAAGTTACCGGGGCCAGGATGCCCTTTGCTATGTCGTGTTTGATACCACCGAACGTCGCCAGGCTACTGAAAAGATCCAAATCCTGGCGTACTCCGATTCGGTCACTGGTTTACCCAATCGGGTTCTTTTCCAGGACCGCTTGAAGCTGGCGATGGCGCAAGCGGACCGGCATGTTCGGCGCTTGGCTTTGCTGTTCCTGGATCTGGATAACTTCAAGAATATCAATGATACCCTGGGGCATTCCATCGGCGACCAATTGCTGAAATCCGTTGCCGATCGGCTGAGGGATCTGGTAAGAGAAACGGACACCATCGCTCGGTTCGGGGGCGATGAATTCATCCTGATGATCGGAGATGTGGCCAGACAAGAAGATGCGGCACGAGCCGCTGAACGAATCATGGAGCGAATCAGGCCGCCCTTTGTTTTTTCCGGTTACGAAGTGATCACGACTGGAAGCATCGGGATTGTTTTTTATCCCGACGATGGCAAGGATATGGAAGCGTTGCTGCAAAATGTGGATACGGCCATGTACAACGCCAAGGGGCAAGGGCGAAATAACTTTCAGTTTTACAATCGTTCGATGAACCTGAAACTCGCCGATCTATTAGTACTCAAGAACGGTTTGGTGCACGCTTTGGAACGTAAGGAGTTCGTGGCTTTCTTCCAGCCTCAATATCGAATCGCAGACGGGGAATTGATCGGAGCGGAAGCCCTGATCCGCTGGGTACACCCCGATCGTGGTCTGGTGTCTCCAGATCTTTTCATCTCTCTGGCAGAGGAAACGGGATTGATCGTACCGATCGGACAGCAAATGCTGCGCACCGCTTGCAACCAATGGCGGAACTGGCAAGCGTCTGCCCCGGAGATGTCGGTGGCAGTAAATCTCTCTGCCAGAGAGTTCCGTCAGGAAAACCTGGTCTCTATCGTAGCTGGAATCCTGAAGGACACGGGGCTAAAACCAAGCTTGCTGGAGCTGGAAATCACCGAGAGCATCGCCATGCAAAACGTGGAATTCACCAAGCGCCTGTTGGATGAACTGAAGGAAATGGGCATCAAGATTGCCATCGACGATTTCGGGACCGGCTATTCTTCGCTCAGTTACCTGACACGCTTCCCTATCGACACCGTCAAGATCGACCGGTCTTTCATCAAGGAGATTCTGAATGATCGGAGAACAGCAGCTATCGTTTCCGGCATCATAGCCTTGGCGCATAGCCTGGAGTTTTCCGTCATCGCGGAAGGCGTTGACAAGCCGGAGCAATTGACCTGGCTCAAACAAGAGGGTTGTGACAAGGTGCAAAGTTTCTTGTTTTCCCCACCGATTCCAGCATCTCTCTTCGGGGAGCGATTGTTGCGGACGAAAACGGTGGGGGACTGATCTTGATTTGGATGGTTCCCACCTCACAAGGAGACACCCATGGTAGAACAAACGAACACAAAAACGCCCCAGGAACTTCGCCATGTTCTGGATGGCCGGGGACGGCTTACAGTTTGGCCTGGAAGACAAAAACGCCAGCAACTGGCGATTCAGTACTTGGCAGGTAAGTTTGATATCGGTCGCGATTATACGGAACGAGAAGTGAATGAGCTGTTACTGCAATGGCACACGTTTGCGGACGCTGCCCTCTTGCGGAGGCTGATGTTTGATTGGAGGTTCCTGGGTCGCACCACCGATGGTGCTCGTTATTGGCGAACGGAGCCAGATCCGGAAAAATAGACGGGACACCCGCACTCTGCTGCCAGCGATTCCATCGGCTGACCACAGAGGTCCCTTCCGGCATCGAAGGGCGCGGCAGGCAATAATAGCCAATCCCAAGTCGAACCGGCAGATCGAAGCTCCTGGCATGCCCTGAGGATATCCTGAACGCAAAGCAACCCCGCCGCGCGAATCGAGCCGCCGAAGGTTCGATTGGCTGCGATGGAAACTGATAGGTCGTGGAGTCTTGCGCCCAGTGCCGTGATCAAAATCGGAGCAGCCAACTCGCTGGTCAAGATCAATCCACGGCCGGAAGAGGGAGTAAGTCGAAATGTGTCTTCCAGGTCTTGTCGGCTGATATCTCGGGAAACTACGACACCGCTTTTGGCTCCCTGTTCTTTTTCCAACTGAAGCCAAAAGACATCGTTTTGTCGCTCCACCCGGCACAATGGGTTCACCGCCCGTTCCAATGCCGCAAAGGCATCCACCCGGGAGAAAGGGGAATCTCCGTCAATCAGTGTGATCCGGTCTCCCGGGCAGAAACCGGCCAGCGCTGCCGGGGATCCGGGAAACACTCCATCTACATCCGCTGCCAAGTCATCCAGAACGGGCGGCTCCAGGATCACTGGCACCGCCACCTCTTTTCTCCAGCCTTGGATTTGACTTGACTGTTGACGCCAGTGGGCCAGGGAACCCTGTAGTTCTTCCGGCGCCAATGCCGAACCGCCCGGTAGCAATAGGCGCAGGAGCGCTGCACCCCAGGCGACAGCTTGCTTCAACGCCACCGGAATCTCCGACAAAAAGGGCGGTGCCAACAGAAAGGAAGCCTGAAAGGGCACCCCAGTCTCACCCAGGCTACGGAATTGTCGGATGGTTCGCTCCGGTTGGGGATCCTCCAGCCAACGACTCCGAGTATAGGGAACCAACGAGTTGAACGAGACCACCAATTCCAGCGGAACGAGCGCTGCCAATTCCTTTTGCAGCTCCTCCGATAAGAGAAGTCCGTTTGTGGTGAGCTGGATCTGCGCTTGAGGGAAGCGTGAACGCAATCGCTGCAGAACTTGCAGGCATTGCGGGTGGAGCAAGGGTTCTCCTTCACATAGACGGGTGGCTGATTCCCCGATCACGATTTTCCGACAAGGGTTGAGAAAATCAAAGAGCGGTTCCAGCTCGGTTAATGCCAGGAAGGGTACCCTCCTAACCTCGATTCCGGGCGGATTGTATCGGTTGGAACAGAAGTAGCAATTTAAATTGCAAGGACTCCCCAGAGGGAGCACGTTGGATCGTGCCACCGTGGAAGCGAGTTCGGCTAGGAGCGTCCCGTTCCGCAAAAGCTCAGTCCAAACGGAACAAGCTCAGATTTGGATCGGCGTCCTCGCGCAATGATAGAAGTCTCCCTTTTTGCAGGTTTGCCAGCCCTGCCCGGGCAATCATCAACGCATTATCCGTGCAGAGCCCGGGGGAGGGAACCTGCAGGGCCACATTTCTGCGGTCGGCAAGCTCCTGCATCCGCTGACGCAACTGCTGGTTGGCGGCCACTCCGCCACATACAATCAGCTGGTGGACGCCAGTTTGATCGATGGCGCGGTCTGTCTTGCGGATCAATGCTTGGACGACGGCTGCCTGAAAAGACGCTGCCAAGTCGGCCAAGGGCAAACTTCTCCCTTCTTTGCACCATGCTTGTACGAAGGTCAGCACGGCAGTTTTTAGGCCGGAAAAGGAAAAATCCAGAGGGTGATCCAATTCCCCTACTGGGAAGCGATGAAATGCGGGATCGCCTTGAGCAGCCAGACGCTGGATTTCCGGTCCCCCGGGGTAGGGCAGACCGAGGAAACGAGCAATTTTATCCAGCGTTTCCCCGGCGGCATCGTCGCGTGTCGTCCCCAGCGGATGGAAACGTTCCTGCTCATCCAGCAAGACCAATTCGGTATGACCGCCGGAGACGATCAAGGCGATTGCCGGCAGCTTCTGGGGGAACTCTAGAAATGTGGCATACACGTGGCCGGCTAGATGGTTGACACCCAACAAGGGTACCCCATGGGCAATCGCCACTGCTTTGGCAAACTCCAGGCCCACGAGCAAAGCACCGACCAATCCCGGACCCTGGGTAACAGCGATCGCCTTTACCTCGGTCCAACCGGAGTCCACCCGCCCGAAAGCCTCTTCAGTCAGGGGAATCAGCATTTCCAGGTGTCTGCGGGAGGCCAGTTCCGGCACTACACCACCATAACGGGTATGCAAATCGATCTGGGAAGAAATGAGAGAAACCAGCGCCTTGCCGTTCTCTTCCAGCAAAGCTACTGCAGTTTCGTCGCAAGAGGTCTCAATGCCAAGGATCATCTCTCGTATTGTTCCAATTTGGCAGGGAAAATGGAAGAAAGAGGCTGGAACTCATTTCCAGCCATCTATGGAAGCTATCTCATCCGGAAAAGAGATCATCCGATCCGGATCGGCTTCCACAAATTACGGCCGGCTCATGATCCGGATGAAATGCTCCTGGGAGCGATCATAAGTTCGCTCTGCCTCTGGTGGGAAACAGCAACCTGGGAGTTCTCGCATTTGCAGGTGGTAGCTCAGGCATTGGCAGCATCTCCCTTTGCGTGAGCATGGCTCATAGGTGCAGGTACAGGAGATCCGATTCTTTATTAGGCTGCAATCCATGATCAACTGATTCTCGGCGTCAATTAAGCAACTCCTGTAGGATGCCGTTGGTGTATCGAATTTGATCGAAAGAGACATCTTTGTGCGTTACTAGGCGGATTCGCTGATTGTCTTCCATTGCCAGGCAAAATACGCCCCGTTCCGCCAGCTTCTGTTCCATCACTGCGGCATTTCCACCTTTTACACCGAAGACTACGATGTTGGTCTGGGGCCATGGCCAACCCGGCTCCACCTTGGAGCAGCTTTGAATGACTTCCGCCAGGATTTGCGCTTTTTGATGATCCTCGGCCAAGCGCTGGATCATCTCTTCCAGCGCAACCAGACCGCAGGCCGCCAATACGCCGACCTGACGCATTCCTCCGCCATACAGCTTGCGGGCGACCCGTGCCTCTTTGATGAAATCCGCGCTGCCGACCACCATTGAACCAACAGGGCACCCCAGTCCTTTGGACAGACAGAACATCAGCGAGTCCACCGGCGAGGCATAGGCGGCAGCGGGAATCCCGGAGGCCACCACGGCATTGAACAAACGAGCGCCATCCATGTGCACTTTTGCGCCCCGCTCCCGTGCGATCCGGGCAATGGCCTGGATGATTTCCAATGGATAAATCATGCCGCCCGCCATCATCGACGTTTGCTCGATACAGACGAGTTTGGTCGGTGGACAATGAATGTCGTTTACGCGAAAGAGAGAAGGCAACTCATCCGGTTGAATGATCCCGCCCTTGCCTTTAGTCAGACATGTCTGCACCTGAGCTAAAGCGGCCAAACCACCGACTTCATGTACCCAGATATGGGCTTCCTCCTGCAGGATAATCTCCGAACCGCGAGGAGCCTGGACCCTGACGCAGATTTGGTTGGCCATAGTGCCGCTGGGAACGAAGAGGGCGGCTTCTTTACCGCACAAGGCAGCGGATCTCTCTTCCAGCGAGTTCACGGTGGGATCTTCCGCGAATACATCATCGCCCACCTCCGCCTCATACATGGCCTTGCGCATTGTTTCGGTCGGTACAGTGAAGGTATCGGAACGCAGTTCCACTCTCATTGTTTTCTC
>JBGOWQ010000207.1:0-3159 GCA_041478715.1 Thermodesulfobiota bacterium
CCAAGCGACCGAACCCTGGGAAGAGGATCTGGCGATGTCGTTTGCCTATGAAGAAACACCGGACCAGGAGACGGCGATCCAGGATGTATTGAGAGATTTAGTTGAAGGAAGACTCACCGACCGGCTCATCTGCGGAGATGTGGGCTATGGAAAAACTGAGGTTGCTCTTCGAGCTGCATTTCGCACCGTACTTGCGGGCAAGCAAGTCGCGGTATTGGCTCCGACTACAATTCTTTGCCAGCAGCATTACAATACGTTCCTGGATCGATTGCGATCTTTTCCGGTGGCGGTAGAAATGCTGTCTCGTTTTCGCACACCTACAGAACAAAAAGATACGATCCGGCGGCTGAAAGAAGGTAAGGTGGATATCATCATCGGAACCCACGCCCTGCTGAACGAGCAGGTATTATACAAGGACCTGGGTTTGCTGATCATCGACGAGGAACAGCGCTTTGGTGTGATGCAAAAAGAACAGATCCGCAAGTTGAAAATGGATTCGCACGTTCTGGCGCTTTCAGCCACTCCCATTCCGCGGACGCTGCAGATGTCTTTGTTAGGGTTGCGCCAAGTCTCCTTAATTGAAACTGCCCCCGCAAATCGTTTTCCCGTAAAAACCTACGTGGTGGAATGGGATGATACCTTGATTCGGCAGGCATTGTTAAGGGAAAAAGAACGGGGCGGTCAGGTATTCTTTGTACATAACAGGATCCAGGGTCTGCCAAGATTATTGGCGCGGATTGAGGAGATTGCACCGGTAGTCAGAGTATCCCTTGCACACGGACGGATGTCGGAAGAACGGTTGGAACGCGTGATGTGGGAGTTCGCCGAAGGAGAAACGGATGTGCTTTTGTGCACTGCAATCATTGAAAGTGGAATCGATATCCCCAATGCGAACACTTTGATTGTTTCCGATGCCCAAAACCTTGGCCTGTCCCAACTGTATCAATTACGAGGTCGTGTGGGTCGTTCCGACCAGCACGCCTATGCCTATTTTATGTACCCAAAGGGTCGGGCACTCAGCGAAGAGGCGGAGAAGCGACTGGAAGCCATTCGAGATTTTACTCACCTTGGGGCCGGACTCAAGATCGCTATGCGTGATTTAGAGATCCGAGGTGCCGGGAATATTCTCGGGGAAGATCAGCATGGTTTCATGATCAAGGTGGGATTTCAGATGTACCGCGAAATGCTGGAAGAGGCGATCGAGCGGCAGCAAACGGGGGAAATCCTTCTGGAACAACCGAGTCGCAAGCGCAGCACGATTGAAGTCCAAACCGATGCCTATATCCCCTCAGCCTACGTGGACGATGAGGGGACAAAAATGGAATTGTACGAACGGATGTCCGTTCTAAGGCATCCGCAACAAATAGATGCCCTACAAAAGGAATTGCGGGACCGTTTTGGACCTCCCCCCCCACCCCTTCAATCCCTCTTGCAGCTGGTTAAGCTGCGCCTCTTAGCCGAACAAGTGTATATCCGTCAAGTCCGGCTGGAGGACAACTTACTGATTTTCAGCTGGGAAGGAAAACCTCGTTTTCCGGCGGAACGGATTGTGGAACTGGCCAAAGCTTTCCCCCGAAAGCTCAAAGTGAGGGAATTTGACTTTTATCTACGGCTAGAACGTTCTGAGATCGAGGACGCTCTGGTCTTTGTCGAACAGGTACTTGAACATCTTCTTGGTACAGAAGCATGAATCGGCGTTGGGTTGATCAAGGAATTTTGGCAATCGAGATTTATCCTGGCCTTGCAAAGACCGAACAAGAAGCTTCCCAGCCAGAGAGCCCGGAAAACTACGAGTGGATTGACAGGCTGATGCTTGGTTCAGAACCATTGGATGAAGCCATTCTGTTTGAGTTTCTGCTTTTCATGCAACGTCAACGGAGAGATGGAAAAGCGGTATTTCTACCGGATCACCCAATGGCATCGGCCCTTTCGGCCGTTTACCTGATTGGATCGGGGTTGAGCCTTGAGCAAGCAGAAAGGCAACTTGCTTCACTGGATGCACCGCAAATCATCCCAGAACACCGCAGAATTTTATCGGACTCGGAGGAAACACTTCTTTCGCTGTTTCCACCGGAAGGACAAGCCTTCCTCGATTTAATCGCAGTTATGAAACGTTTGCGGCAAGAATGCCTTTGGGACAGACAGCAGACACACAAGAGCCTGATGAAATACCTGCTGGAAGAATCCTGGGAGTTGGCCGACGCGGCGTCTAGGAACGACGTACAAGCTTTATGCAAAGAGCTGGGAGATGTGCTATTGCAGGTGATCTTTCATGCAGTAATCGCGGAAGAGATGGACGAATTTAGCATTGCGGAAGTAGTACAAGGGATCAAGGAAAAACTTGTACGGCGTCATCCGCACGTTTATGGCGAACGCAAGGAGCTCAGTCCCAGTGGAGTAGAGCTACAGTGGGAAAAAATCAAAGATCTGGAAAAGCGCCCGTCCGATGAATTGTACCGGCGCTACATGCCGGCTCTGGCGCGAGCGGAGCGCATCCAGGAAGTTGCCTCCCACCAGGGACTGGACTGGGCTGATCCGTCAGGAATATTGCAGAAGATCGACGAAGAGGTTAGTGAGCTGCGTCAGGCAATTGCGGAAAACGATAGAGTAGGGGAGGAGCTGGGGGATTTGATTTTTTCCCTAGTCAATTTATCACGGTTTCTCCGTTACAATCCCGAAGAACTACTTCACCAAGCGACGGACAAGTTCCTTGACCGGTATCAGCTTGTGCTAGAACGACTTCAAGAAAAGGGTCTTGCTTCTCGAAGCATCACCGCTGACCAATTGGACCAAATCTGGAATGAAATCAAGAAAAAAGAATCTTGATCCAATCGAACGGAATATCCGAGCCAATACGCTAAACGGCGCTTATGCCGCTATCAACCAAAACATGGTGGCGAACTTTTTAGGCGTCTATGCCCGCGATTTGGGGGCTTCTGCTTTTCAATTTGGACTCTTAACTGCCTTGCCCGCAATGGTCACTGCGATCGTCACTTTACCAGGCTTGCCTTTGGTAGAAAAGCAACGAAATAAGGCGATCCAATCGGCGGTACTAGTTTTAGGAAGCCGATTCTTCTACTTGTTGTACGCAATGGCTTCCTTTTTTGCCCCTTCCGTGTGGCTCCTTTTGATTTTCGTAGGATTAACGGCATTGCCGAA
>JBGOWQ010000224.1:0-3017 GCA_041478715.1 Thermodesulfobiota bacterium
AATTTGCTGCCGCCCGCGGAAAAGACGCAAGTCCTCCATGAGATCAAACCCTGGGACCCAAGCCGGTCTTCCCAGCCTTGGTGGTCGGTACGCAGCACCTGGTCGGCTTTTTGCCGGAGGAGACCCGTAAGTTGTTCAAATAGAGAAAGCTAGATCAAAAACTTCCCGTTTTCGTAGATCGCTTGGCCGTCCGCCGATACACGGGAACCGTTTTTCATTTCCGCCACGATGTCCCAATGGATGGCGGATTTGTTGATCCCGCCGGCGTCGGGGTAGGCCTCGCCCAAGGCCAGGTGAATCGTGCCGCCGATCTTTTCGTCGAACAGGGTGTTCTTCGTGCCAATCTGGATACCAACGTTGGTGCCGAAGGAGATTTCCCCGATCCGCTTGGCGCCTTCGTCAATCTCCAATGCGGCTTGCAGACTGTCCTGCCCTCTTTCCGCGGAATAGCCGACCACCGCGCCTTGCTCAAATTCCAGGCGGATCCCCTCCACCGGCTTGCCATAGTACTCGGAAGGGTAATCGAAGGCGATTCAGCCTTGGGCGGAATCGTCGATCGGGGCGGTGTAGATCTCGCCGTCGGGCATGTTCATTTGCCCGTCACAGTTGATCCATTTACGGCCTTGGCAGCGCATCCGGAGATCCATGTGGGGGCCCTGGAAATGCAGTTCCTCCACCCGATTTAGAATCTGCACCAGCCTCTCTTGCTCGGCATGAACTCGGCGCCAATAGTCCGCCGGATCGCCCGGCTCCGGCATACAAGCCCGGAACACGAATTCCTCATAGTCCGCCAGTGACATCCCGGCTTCCTGGGCAGAGGCGTTGGTGGGGAACTCCAATCCCACCCACTTCACCCCACCCTGGTCTCGCGGCTTCATGAACGGGGCCTGCAACGGTTCCATCGCTTTGCTACGGCGGGCCATCCGCTTGGGATCGATCCCCGCCGTTTCCCGCAGGTTGCCGGTCGCCCAGATGCCGATGCTGGCCTGAATGTGCTCCACCTCGTAGCGCTGGACATCGCTGAGGAAGTCGATCTGCGTTTCCGAGGCGTGCCGATAAAAGATTTCTTCCAATCCATCCAATCGCAGCCGCAGCAGCGGATGACCACTCGCCTTCAACACCTCCCGGTACAGCGTCCGAATCAGATCTCCCGCAAGGGGAGTGCCACTAATCCGTACCACGTCCCCCGGTTTGGTTTCCACACAATAATTCACTAGCAGGGATGCCAGCAAGTCCAGACGTTGATCGTACATAGGGCCTCCGATGCGTTTGTTTTACAAAGATTATATGCTATTGGCGATCGATTCACACCAAAGGAGCTGAAAATGGAATCCAGTTGGCCGATGCACTACGTCTGCACGCAGGAGGAAGCGCAAGATCTGGTGGCGGAACACGATCGGTATTGGCTCGCCAATTGCGGCTGCCGGGAGTCGACGGGGCATTGCCAACGGTCACGCACGGACGTCTGCCTCCAGTTCACCGACGGTCCCAGCAGCGGCAGCGACCTGCACGAAATTACAGGCTCAGAAGCGGAGGAATTGTTGCGGGAGGCGGCCACCCATCACCTGGTGGCGCGACCCTTCCGCAGCACCAACCGAAAGGACCAGGTGGAAGGGATTTGCTTTTGTTGTGACGATTGCTGCGGCTATTTCCTGAATCCAGAGGATGTCTGCGACAAGGGATCATGGATCGAACGGACCGACATGGCTCGCTGCACCCAATGCGGGGCCTGTATCGATGTCTGTTACTTCCGGGCTCGCACGATGGCTGGTTCCTTGGCGATTTCGTCAGAGCGGTGCTATGGCTGTGGCCTTTGCCGCAGCGTCTGTCCGGAGGAATGCATCAAGATGGTGACGCGCGCTGAGTAGCCGGACCCAAAGAATCCTGGTCTGGGGTGCCGGGCCGGTCGGGCTTTTTCTGGGCGGGGTATTGGCCCGCGCCGGTTATGAGGTGGTCTTCTGGGGCCGTCCTGCCTTGCTGGAGCCGCTCCGCCAGGGATTCGAACTGAAATGGCATCACCGGATCGAGCGAATCGGAGCGATCCGCGCGGTGTATTCCATCGAACAGGCGCTGGTCGCCGGTCCCTTCGATGCGGTGCTGGTCACCTTCAAGGCCTGGCACAACGCTACCTCCCAGGAGGCGATCGCCGCCTTAGCCGGCTTCCCCCTGCTGGTGCTGCAGAACGGGATCGGCAACGAGGAAGCGTTCGCACGTTCGGTACCGGTGGTCTGGAGCGGCACACTCACCTCCAGCGCCCATTGGCAGGAGGCAGGCCGCTTGCGCATCGGTCGCGGGGGACTGGGACTGGCCATTGGTCCCGGGGAACGGTCCCAACAGCGAGCCTCCGGCCTGAAGGTCTTGGGCCAGGCTTGGCGTCAAGCCGGGCTGCCGGTGCGCTTTTACCCCGACTACCGGGCCATGAAATGGAGCAAGTGGCTCTTGAACAACTTGGGTAATCCTCTGGCCGCCGCACTGGGCTTCCCTCCGGACCAATACCTTCGATCGACACCCGGCGTCTGGCTGGAACGCACGCTGCTGGCCGAGATGCTGGCATTGGTGCGCACCCAGGGCTTGCCGCTGGTCAATCTACCAGGGTTCCCGGTTCGGGTGCTTCCCTTCCTCCGCTACCTCCCTCCGTCTGTATGGCGGAAGCTGGTCGGCGGAGGACGCGGCGGCAAACTCCCGTCCCTCTTGCTGGATCGACAAGCAGGTCGACCGCTGGAGCGGGAAGCCCTGCTGGAGATCCCGGCTCGTCTCGGTCGTCAGCGGGGGTTGTCCCTTCCCTTGCTGGATCGTCTGGGGCAGATCCTGGCGACGGAGATGTTCGTGACCCCAGACCAGCTCTTCCAGCAGATCCAGCCGGCGCCAGCGCGGCCTTAGGGCTCCTAGAGAACCTGGCCAGGTGGTTCACCGAGACCGTTTGGTCCTTACCAATTCTCCGCCAGAAAGGGGTCTTTACCGTCGCCCAGGGAGTTATACCAGCACTCCCGGGGACAAATGGCGTCATTTTTCTGCGA
>JBGOWQ010000012.1:0-12744 GCA_041478715.1 Thermodesulfobiota bacterium
AGAAAGGACAAGAACAAAAGCAGCCAAAAACTGCCATTGAATGGCACTTGAAACCAGAGCACCGCAATGGCCAGCACTAGCAAGGAAATGGCCAACGCCAGAACAATGTAAGGAATGATCTTGCCCAGCATCAGCTCCAGTGGTTTCAGAGGAGTAACGATCAGCGTCTCCATCGTTCCTTTTTCCCGTTCGCGCACGATAGAAAACGCCGTCAGGTTGATGGTGATGAACTGAAGCACGATCCCGATTAAACCGGGGATGTTAAAGTTCAAGCTCTCCAGGCTGGGGTTATACCAGACCCGTGACTGCAGGTCGATCGGGATCAAGGCCAGTTGTTGTCCCTGCCGCTGCAGCATGGCAGCCGTCAATTCCGCGTTGCTGTGGGCCACGATCGACTCGGCCGAAAAGAGGGCCGTCTGAGCCGTGGTGGGGTTGGTGCCATCGATTAAGATCTGCACCTCCGAACCGGATTGCCTGGCTAGTTGCACTGCAAAACCGGGGGGGATCACCAAAGCACAGCGCACGACTCCCGAGTCCATCAACTCCTCCACCTGTTGGTAGTCGGTTGCTTTCCAGGTCAAATCAAAGTAGCCGGAACGGGAAAACGCCTCGGCCAGATGAAAGGAGGCTACGCTTTCATCCTGGTCCAGCAGGGCGGTGGGAATGTGTTTGACATCATTAGCCACGGCGTACCCAAACAGGAACAACATCACGACCGGCAAAATAAAGATGATGTAAAGGGCTCGCGCATCCCGCAGAATGTGATAGAACTCCTTGCGCAGGACGGCGGCTGTTCGCTTCATGCCGACCGTTCCTTCTGTTGGGTCAGGAAAATGAAGCTGTCCTCCAAAGAGAATGGCACGGCTTCCATCGCCAATGTCTGGGCTGCAAAATCCGCCAGAGCCTGCGCTTGTTGGGAATCTACCCGCACGTGTAGGCTGTTGCCGTACAGGTACACATCTTTCACCCAGGCCTCCTGCTGCAGCTGTTTGAGCGCGGTGAGTAAACCCGCACCCTTCAGGCCGAACATCTGTCCCGGCAGCGACTGCTTGATTTGACCGGGGGAACCGTAGGCCAGTATTTCTCCCTGATGGAGAAAACATACCCGGTGACAACGTTCGGCTTCGTCCAGCAGATGGGTAGTGATGAACACCGTGGTTCCCGTCTTAAGGAAACCGTGAAGCAAGTCCCAGAATTCCTGCCGGTCAAAGGGATCCATTCCGGCCGTGGGTTCGTCCAGAAACAGGACCTGCGGCTGGTGCATGAGGGCACAAGCCAGTGCCAACCACTGTCTCTTTCCCGGTGGCAGTGCCTGCACCAGTCGCCGGGCATAGATCGCCAGATGGCACAAATCCAGCACTTCCTTTCGCCGGAATGGGTGGTCTGCCTGATAAATCGTGGCATAGAAGGATAGATTCTCTTCCACCGTGAGATCTTTATAGAGCGAAAAACGCTGAGATACATAACCGATGGAATGCCTGATTTTTTCGGTATCGCGCACGCAATCCCATCCGAGTACTGTTGCCTTCCCCGCGGAGGGAGCCAGCAAGCCGCAAAGGATCCGCAGGGTGGTGGTCTTACCGGAACCATTGGGGCCCAGGAAGCCGAAGACTTCGGCCGGCGGTACCTGAAATGAAATTCCCCTCAGGGCGGTGAACGTACCGAATCGTTTCACCAGTCCTTCGATTTCAATCACGGGTCGCGTGGTCATCTTCTTCCATTTCCTGGACGAAAACGTCTTCAAGCCTGGCGGGAATCACTTCGAGCTTTTGATAGTCCAGCTGATTTTGCCGGAGCGTTCGCGTAATCTCCAGCAAGAACGGCTCTGCCTGGGCTGCATGAATATGAAGGGAATCGCCGAAGACGTGCATCCTGGCCAAGGGAAATGCGCCTGCCAGAACAGCCCGGGTCTCTTCCATCCGCCGCGGTTCCAGCTGGATCACCCCGCCGCAAAACCGACGCAGCAAGTTTTCCGGCTGGTCACAGGCCACCACCCGACCCCGGAAAAGGAATGCGACCCGGTTGGCACGTTCCGCTTCGTCCAGGTATGGAGTCGTCATCAGAATGGTGGTCCCTTTCGCCTGTAAATCAAACAGCAGTTGCCAGAATTCCCGGCGGGACAACGGATCCACACCCGTGGTGGGTTCATCCAAAAAAAGCAATTCCGGTGCATGCATCAATGCGCAGGAGAGGGCCAGTTTTTGCTTCATCCCCCCGGAAAGTTTGGCCGCCCGCTGCTTGGCAAACGAAGTCAGGCGGGAGAACTGAAGCAATTCGGCAAACCTCGTTTTGCGGAGGCCGGTATCGATCGAAAATATGTCCGCAAAAAAGAGCAGGTTCTCCTCGACGCTCAAGTCCTCGTACAGCGAGAAGCGTTGCGGCATGTAACCGATCCGGCGGCGGATTTGGTCTGTTTGGTGGCGGCAATCAAAGCCCAAAACCGTGGCGGATCCCGCATCGTATGACAGCAAAGTGCAAAGGATTTCCACAAATGTGCTTTTTCCGGATCCGTCCGGACCCACCAGGGCTACCAGCTCTCCCGCCGACACCTTTAGGTTCAGCTCGTTTAAGGCCGCCACCGCCCCGAAACGCTTGCTTAGCCCGCGTACCTCAAGAGCTGGGGGCGGCAAGGAGGACATCGGCCGGGATTCCGATTCGCAAGAAATGCTGCGGATCCGCGATTTCGATTTTGGCTGCGAATGTCAGTACGGTTCGCTGCTCACGTGTCTGCACGTTCTTCGGCGTAAACTGAGCCTTGGGGCTGATATAGGTGACAGTCCCGTGAAAGCTCTGACCGGGATAGGTGTCCACTTGTACCGTCACGTTCTGCCCCAGCTGTACCGAACCGATTTGGTCCTGGGCCAGATAAATTTAGAGAAAGAGATGGTCCAGATCGGCCAGGTTGAAAAGCATCCCGCCTTGGCTCACCTGTTCCCCGGGATTAACGTTCCGCTCCAAGATGGTGCCGGACTGAGTGGCTTCCACCTTTCCCTTGGCCAGCATTTCCAGCGCCAGCGCAAAAGCGGACTGGGCTTGCTCGAGATTCGACTGCAAGACATCCAGGTCTTCGTCCCGCGAACCACGCTGCGCGTTCTTCAGGCTTTCTTCCGCCACTGTCAATTGCGCCGCCAAAGCGTTGCGCGTGGTCTGGGCTTGTACGAGGGTCGCTTCCTCCGAACTGCTGAAGTCAGCAATTCTCTCCACTTGTGTCAGGCAAGCTTGCGCGAATCCCAGGTTTTCCTTGGCGGTCAGGTATTGCAGCTCGACCGGATCGGCTTTTCCGATAGCGATCTGATAGTTTGCCATGGCCAGATCCATTGCTTTGCGCGCACTCTGATAGGCTTGTTCTGCCTCCTGTAGGTGATGGCCGGCACCTTTCGCCAAAAGGGCGTCACAGAAGGCTTGGGCTTGTGCCAGATTGGCTTGCGCCGCATCGACCGCAGCCTGTGCTTGATCGAGGTATGCGTCATCACCCGCCGCTTCCACCATTTGCAGCGTCCGCTCCGCCTCCCGCACTTCAATCTCTGATAGTTGTATCTGCAGGCGAGCTTGCTCCTTTTGGAGTGAGTTTCCACCCAACTCCAACAAATCAAGACTGGTATGGGCGGAAGCCAGCTTGGCATCGGCGATATCGCGTGCCGCCCTCGCCTTCGCTAGTTCCGGGTTGATTCCTGCCGCCTCGGCCATTTGCAGGGAGGTTTGAGCCGAAATCCATTGCGCCCGCGCCTGCTCCCTGGCGGCGATCGCGGCCAGAACATCCGGAGCTGTTGGGGTAACCGTGGCCGCTCGCAATCCCTCCTCGGCTGCCAGCAGGTCCCCTCGGGACAGTTCCAACTGCGCTTCTGCCTGCAGCAGGGGCAGGCTCTTCCCCAGCTCTTTGGCCGCGTTCATCTGTCCTTCCGCGTCCTGGTATTGTACGGTGGCCAGCGCCAGCCGGTTCTTGGCTTGCTCCAACTGCAATTGCTTCGGTGCATTGAAATCGTAGATGCTTTGGGCAATGCCGGAACTCGTTTCGGCACCGGCCAGCATGGCCTGGGCATACTCCAGGTTGGCCTGCGCAATTGCTAGGTCTTCCGGCGTAGCTCCCTCTTCCGCTTTGGACAATTGCGCCTGGGAGGCGGAAACCACGGCCTGCGCTTGTTCCACTTGAGCGGACAACCGGGTGGAGTGAATCTGGCAGAGGAGGTCTCCTTCTTCTACTCGATCACCTTCACCCACCGAAATCGCGGTGATCTGCCCGTCGACCTCCGCCGTAACCCGAATCTCCGTGGCCTCGATTGTACCGGAAAAGGAGTCGCGCAGCGGATTATTCAAGCGCACAACACCGAAAACCACCGCGGCGATCAGCAAAGCCCCCATCGCTACAAACAAAATCAGTTTTCCCCTGTTCATTCGCTTCCCTCCTGCAAGAGGGCCAGGAAACTGCCTTCGATCTCTGTCCGCACTTCTTTTGTCTTCAATTCCAAATCGCCCGCTAAAAAACCGACGAGGACGGCGAGCAAAAACGCGAAAACGATTTGTGCCCTGATCGCTGTGCTCTCTATCGTCTGTAGGGGACGTAACCGCTGTAAATCGCGTTGAATGCGATCGGTCATTTTTCTTCGCCAGCGGCGACTCGCTTCCTCTCCCCGCTCTCCCCAGGCGAAGACCTGCCTTAACATCAGGCGAAAAAGCGTCTCGTGGGAAAGGAACAACCGGATCAACTCATCCAACGTATCACGCAGGCGGCGCAACGGGTCCCTCACTCCATGGTTGCGCTGTCGAACAGCCGTTTCCACCAGTTCCAATCCGTGCGCAAGAACGCTGGAGAACAGTGCGTCTTTTGTGGGGAAATAGAGATAGATCGTTCCTTTGGCAATTTGGGCCTGCTGCGCGATTTCCTCCATGGTCGCGGCATGGAACCCTCGGCGGGAAAAAACATCCAAAGCCGCTTGCACGACTCGCGCCCGTTTGGTGGGATCTCTACTGACTGACTGTTCAGTCATAATCAGATTATAGCATGCGAGATATAATCAAGAAGAGTATGCGCAACGCAGAAATCGCCCAACTGTTGGGTACCATTGCTTCTCTGCTGGAATTGAAGGGGGAAAACCGCTTCAAGCAGATTGCCTACGCCGATGCGGCCCGGCAGATTGAAAACTGGCCGATCCCGGTAGAAGACTTGTGGAAGGATGGCAAGCTGCAAAAGATCCCCGGCGTGGGGGCAGGCATCGCCAAGAAAATCGCTGAAGTTCTGGAAACCGGGCGATGCGGCTTCCTGGAAGAATTGAAGGCGGAAATTCCTGTGGAGCTGCTCGAATTGGAGAGAGTACCCGGAGTTGGCCCAAAGTTGGCGCTGATGCTGTATCAAGAGCTGGGAATCTGCTCCATCTCCGCACTGGAGGAAGCGGTCCGCGTCGGGCGTTTGCACTCTCTCCCCCGCTTGGGTCTGAAATCTGAACAGAACATCCTTCGTGGCATCGAAACGTTGGTCAAGCAGTCTGGCCGAATCCCATTGGGTGTGGCCATGCCGGTGGCAGAGGGGATTATGGCGCGATTGCGGCAGTCCTGCGCCTTGCGGGAAATTCAAGTTTGTGGCAGCTTGCGGCGCTGGAAGGAAACCATCGGCGATTTGGATCTGCTGGTCGAAGCCGTGGACGCGGAGCCCGTGATGAAAGCGTTCACTGCCATGCCGGAAGCGGCCCAGATCCTGGGGGCGGGTCCCACCAAGTCTACTATCCTTACGTCCAGCGGGTTGCAGGTAGACTTGCGCGTGGTCCCGCCGGATTCATGGGGGGCTGCCTTGCAATACTTTACCGGTTCCCAGGCGCACAACGTTCATCTGCGCGAGCTGGCGATTCGCCAGGGGATGAAGCTGAACGAGTACGGTCTCTTCCGGATGGAAGACAACCAGAAACGCGCCGGGGAGACGGAAGAGGGAATCTATCAAGCGCTGGGCCTGGAATGGGTGCCGCCTGAATTGCGGGAGGATCAGGGAGAAGTGGAAGCTGCCCAAAAAAAATGCCTTCCCCGGCTGGTGGAGCTTAAAGATATCCGCGCGGATCTGCACACCCATACTGCATGGAGCGACGGGTCCGACTCTCTGGCGGAAATCGCTCGTGCGGCAGAGCGGATCGGCTATCAATACCTGGTGATTTCGGATCACGCGCAAGCATTGGGAGTGGCCAATGGCCTGACCTGGGAGCGCTTCCTCCAGCAAGTGGCTGAATTGCGGTCGCTGGAATTCGGATCCGGATTTCAAGTCCTGTGGGGCGTGGAGGCCAACATCCTGAATGAAGGCCGGCTTGATTTTCCCCTGGATTCTTTTACAACCTTTGATCTGGTCCTGGCCGGGATCCATTCCGGTTTGAGCCAAACGCAGGTTCAGATTACGCAGCGGGTCACTCGGGCGTTGTCTTCCGGACGGGTAGACATCCTCGCCCACCCGACCGGGCGCCTAATCGGAAAGAGAAACCCTTTCGAGATTGAGATCGGCGAAGTGATGGCGACCGCTGCCAGCGTAGGTGCAGCCTTGGAAATCAACACTTCGCCGGAGCGTCTGGATCTGAAAGACATCGATGCCCGTGCCGCCCGAGACAAATTCGGCCTGAAGCTGGCTCTGGGTTCAGATGCCCATAGCACAAAATCGCTGGAAACAATGAGATATGGTGTAGCGCTGGTTCGGAGGGCTTGGTTGGAGCCGCGGGATCTGCTGAATACCTTTACCGCAAAGGAATTGCGCGATTGGATTGCCCGTCGCCGGGTTCAGAACAATCCGCTGATCTCGCGGTAGGCAAAAAGGATCGACACCAGGAAGAGAAAGATGGCAAAGGCCCGAATGAGCTTTTGATCCCGGGTCCGAAGCGCCAGTCTGGCTCCCAGCGTGGCCCCGGGAAATGTCAGCACTGCCAATGCCAGAGCCAGCCACCAATCGATGTGACCTAGCATCGCATGCACGATGGTGCCGGGAATGGCGATGATGGAAATCACCAGCAGTGAGGTTCCAAGGCACATTTTCACCGGCATCCGCAGAATCAGAAGGTAAGCGGGCACCATCAGGATACCCCCTCCGATCCCCAGGAAGCCGGAAAGCAGCCCTGCTGCGAAACCAATCAGGCTGATCTGCCACCAGTGTGCGCGGCCCGCTCTGACGGTCTCCGTCGTTGTGGTACGCTGCCAGAATAGATTGAGGGCAACCAACAGCAGGAAGCCGGCTGTGAAAATCATCATTACCGTGCCGGAAAACCAACTTGTGGCATAGGATCCGATCAGGCTGTCGGCCGTGCCGAACGAAGCGCTGAAAGCGAAGATGCGAAAGTCGATCCATCCCTGTTTCCAGTAACGGTACGCGCCGGACAAGGCCGTCGGGATCGTCACCGGCAAGGTGGTACCTAAAGCGATAGTGGCCGGTGAATTCAGGATCAAGCGCAGCGCCGGTGTCGTCAAGATCGCACCTCCGACTCCCATGGCACCGCTCAAGATGCTGGTGAAGAACCCCACCAGAACCGCTCCACCGTAGTAGAGGTAGGGGTTCATCCGTCCAGAATGGAGCGCACGCCGGCCAATGGACCGGCCCAGTCCACCCTGTCGCTGTCCGCCGCCGTCAGAGCATCATCCGTGACATAGTAGGTAAAAAGGCCGCAATCCTTGGCGGCCATGTCGTCCGAGAGACTGTTGCCAACCATCAGGGTCGCCTCTGGGGGGCAGCGAATCAGATCCAGGATTTCCAGCCAGTACTCGGCGTACGGTTTGGTCGCGTGCATATTCTCATAGCTCGTGATCAGAGCATAGGGATACCGGTCCACTCCGCCCCAACGCAATCGTTCCAGGATCGCTTCCCGCGGAAACAACGGATTGGTGGCGACCGCTACGATCGTCCCCTGGGCGAACAGCGCATCCAGTAAATCGGCCGCACCGGGTACCGGCCGTGTCAGCGGGGCCAAGCGTGGAAAAATATCCCGGTAGAATCGCTCGGTCAGCGGAAAGATTTCCTCGTAGTTCAGCTCGGTTTTCGTCAGAAACACCTGCCAGAAAACGTCCTTGTTTAGCCGTCCGGGATGGGGTTGCATCATGGCGCTGGTCGCTTCCATCAGCGCGGAGCCAAACTTTGCCGGTGGATAGTAGGGAGCGAACTCACGCGCTAATAGATTGAAATACTGGGGCATGAAAACGTCAATCTCGTTCCCCAGCAAGGTACCGTCCAGGTCGAAGAGAACCGCTTTCACGGTTCCTTTTTCTCTTTTTCCGCAGGCGTCCTCAGATTAAACCAATCTGGCTTTGGTAGCGAGCCGGGCTTCACAATGGCGGAGTCGGTAGAAGATGTCTCTCCCTCTGGGTGGGGTGCTTCCCCTCCTTCGCTCTGGATCGGCGGCAATCCGGCCTGGTCGCGCATCTCCGGCGGCATCATGGTGGTGATTTTCTGGTAGAGATCCAGCACTTCCTGCTGCGTCAATCGCCGTTCGATCTCCCGGTCCATCATCCCCAATTCCTTGGCGGCCTTCACTAGCAGGAATTGCCAGAAATCGCCATAGATTGCCGATTTGTTTCGGAATTCCGCATACAAACCATTGAATTCCCCGAAAAAATGGGAAAAATATTCTTTGAATTCATCCTGGTTGAACATGGCACGCTTCCGGTTCTTACTCTATCACGAATCCCACCGCCGGCAATTCAGGCACCGGGATTGAGCACGTAGAGCCAGTAAGAGAGAAAAGCAAGGTATGTCACCCAGAGCCACATCGGAATCAGCAGCCAACTGGCCCGCCGGTTCCAGCGGAGGAAAACGAACGTGGTTGCGGCAAGGGCTAGCCAGAGTAAGACGATCACAACCAGTCCGGCCAGCGGAGAGCGAAGAGTGAACAGCAGTACGTTCCAAAGGAAGGATAGCAGGAGCAAGGCGCTAAGCAAGAGGAACGAGGTGTTCGCTTGCCGTGGCTCCAGGTCACCTCTCCGCATCAAATAGATCGAGCAACCCAGCAGCAGATAGAGGACGATCCAGGCAATACCAAACAACCAGGTTGCGGGGGCGAAGGATGGCTTCACCAAAGTTGGGTACCAGGCATTCAGGTTCGCGTTGGAGAAAAAGATCGCCAAAAACCCGACGATCAGGCACAGCCCGATGCTGGAACCCAGCATCACGATATCCATCCCTCGTTTGGGTTTTTCTATTTGCGGCTTCTTTTGGGCCATGGTTTCCCTCTCATAGCGTTGCTATCCGATAGTTTGGCAGATTGATCGGACTCGGGCAACCTGGGCGGGTGGATCTAACGTCCGTCACCGGCCAGGCTCATCGGACGCTGGCACGACAGAAAAGACCTCCGAATTTACAACCGTCCGTTGCCGTCTCATAATAGAGAGGGTGTAAAGGCACCCCGGGTAGTTGCCCAGGAAAGGGGGTAGTGTTTCAACCTAGCGCCGGCGCTGGCGGACCCAGCGGACGAGGAAGAGGTGTATCGAAGGCTTCGGCGGGTCATCTCTAGGGATCTCTCTCCATCCCTGAAGGCAAGGGGACAAAACTTCCGAGCAATCGGAAGGACAAAACCCCGTCCTGGAGATTTCATCCAACTACCCCAGACAAGGAGAATCGTATCGTGTGTGGCATTGTGGGTTATGTCGGGTTTCGCCCCGTCCTGCCGGTGATCCTGGACGGACTGAAAAAACTGGAGTATCGCGGCTATGACTCGGCCGGGATCGTTCTGTTCGGCCAAGATCTCAGCATTGTCAAGAAACAGGGGAAAATCGCCCGCTTGGAGCAAGAGCTGGCCGGTATGCAACTGGAAGGACAAATGGGGATCGGCCATACCCGCTGGGCTACCCATGGCGTCCCCAGTGATGAAAACGCACACCCCCATTTAGACTGCAGCGGCCGGTTGGCCCTGGTGCATAACGGGATCATCGAGAACTACCTGGAACTGAAGACTGACTTGCTGGAAAGCGGTCACCGTTTCCGCTCCGAGACGGATACTGAAGTGATCGCACACCTGGTGGAGGAGAAGCTGAAGACTTGTCCCTCCCTGCTGGAAGCGGTGTTGGCCGCTGCAGCTGAATTGCACGGCTCATTTGCGCTCGCTATCGCCAGTCAGCAATTCCCCGGCAGGATTGTGGCCGTCCGGCGGGAAAGTCCGTTGGTGCTCGGCTTGGGGCAGGGTGAGAATTTTCTGGCATCCGACATCCCGGCGCTGCTTCCCTATACCAAGGACATCATCATTCTTTCCAACAACCAGGTCGCGGAGTTGACGCGGGAGGGAGTTCGCGTCTTTTCCCTGGACGGCCAGGAACTGCAGCCGCAACCGGTGCGAATCGATTGGGATGCCCGCCTGGCGGAAAAGGGCGGTTTTGAGCATTTCATGCTGAAGGAGATCCACGAGCAGCCACAGGTGATCAAGGACACGCTGGCGGGCCACATCGACTTAGTCAACGAGCAGATCCTGCTGCCGGAATTGCCGGACGAACTCCTGTCCGGGATCCGCCGGATTAGCATCACCGCCTGCGGTACTGCATTTCATGCCGGGATCTGCGGCAAAACCTGGATCGAAGAATGGGCTGGATTGCCGGTGGAGGTGGAAATCGCCTCCGAATTCCGTTATCGCCAGCGCCCATTCCTGCCGGATACCTTGGCCATGGTGATCAGTCAATCCGGCGAGACGGCCGATACATTGGCTGCTCTGCGGCGTTTCAAGCAAGTGGGGATGCCGGTGTTCGCCATCACCAACACGTTCGGTTCCTCGGTCGCGCGGGAGTCGGACTGGGTGCTTACTACCAAGGCCGGTCCCGAAATCGCCGTCGCTTCCACCAAGGCCTACTCCAGCCAGATTCTTTCCCTGTTGTTGCTGGCCTTGCGCTTGGCTCAGATCAGGGGAAGCCGATCGCCGGAACTGTTGCGGGAGATCACCCGCGAGCTGCAGCGTCTCCCCCTGTTGAGCGATCAGGTGCTGCAGTTGGAAAGTCGCGTACAGGAATATGCGTATCGCCTGCGGGCCTTAGACGATTATTTTATCCTCGGTCGGGGCCTGGACTACGCCACTTCCCTGGAAGGAGCACTCAAACTGAAGGAAATCTCCTATGTGCACTGCGAAGCTTACGCCGCAGGTGAGTTGAAGCATGGCCCCTTGGCCTTGATCACGACCGGCAAGCAGGTTTGCCTGCTGGCCACCCAGAACGAGCTGTTGGCCAAGGTTGCCTCCAACCTGAAGGAGGTTAAGGCTCGCGGAGCGGAGGTACTGGTCTTGGCCGGAGCGAATGGTTCCAACAGCTTAGAGGGAGATGAAATCTGGCATTTACCTCCGACGCTGGATTTGTTCAGCCCGTTGTTGGCTATCCTCCCCTTGCAACTTTTCGCGTATTATATGGCTAAGGAAAAAGGTTGTGATATCGACCAGCCACGCAATTTGGCCAAGTCGGTCACGGTCGAATAGAGGAGGTCACCATGAAAGCGTACGTGCTGATCAAAACGGAATTGGGTGGAGCTGCGGAAGTCGTCAAAGAGCTGGGCGATATCGGTGGCGTGAAAGAAGCACACAGCATCACCGGTCCCTATGATGCCATCGCCGTGATTGAGGCACCCAATCCGGGAGAGATCGCCACGCTGGTGATGTCTCGGCTGCAGAAGCTCGGCAAGGTGAAGGACACCATGACCTGCTTCGCCCTCGGCAGTTGACGGATTAACGCATCACCCAAAGAAACAGCGCGACCACTCCTGGCACTAGCAAGTTGTCCAGCATGCGGGGACTGACTGCCTCTACCAAAGCTCCCAGTGCACCGGCAGCAAATGCTACCCAGATGGGCAGCGGCGTGTTGGTCGCCAGATAGCCCAGGAATACTCCCAGGGCGCAGAAAACCCAGCAGGCCAGGCTTCCGGTCAGAGTGCGAATCCCGGTCCATGGAAATTTGAATGGGACCAGGCCCCAGAAGCGTCCCACGGCGTCGGCCATTCCGTCTCCCAGAGCCAAAGCGAATATGGCGGCCGTACCGATCGCCTTTTCCTGCCAGAACAGCGCGCAGAGGAGGGTTAGGCTGGCGGGAAACAGCACGGTGCCGTGGCTGCCGCCCTCCTTCCAAGCAAATGCAGCAGCCAGCCAGTGTATCGAGGTCCATCGTTGCTGAGCCCAATCGGCAATGAACAACCCGACTGTGGCGGTGATCGGTAACGCCACACCCCAGCCATAGCTGGGCGCCTGTAACCACAGCCAGCCCCAGATTCCGGCCGCGATGTGCAGGCTGTTGCGCGTCATCAGGGGGGACAGATGGAGCCAATGCCGGCCTACCAGGCTGAGCAACCAGACGCCGACCGCCAGTCCTGCGGCAAGGAAGAAAAAAGCGGCTCCGCTCATTGGAAGAACCCGCTATAATCAGCGTCATGGACAGAATGTGGGCTCCCTGGCGGATGGAATATCTCGTGCAGGAAAGGGGCGGAGGGTGTTTTCTCTGTCAAACCGCTTCGGAACAACGCGACCGGGAAAACGGAATCCTGTTCCGAGGTGCGTTCGCTTTCGTGATCCTCAATGCGTTCCCCTACAATAGCGGCCATCTACTCGTGGCTCCCTACCGTCATCTCGCAGACCCCCGCGAGCTGTCGGAAGAGGAGCAGGCGGATTTGTGGCGGGCCACTGTGCGATGTCTGGAGGGTCTAGAGAACAGCATGGGCCCGCAAGGGTTCAACCTGGGGATCAATCTCGGTCAAGCAGCGGGTGCCGGATTGGAATCTCATCTGCATCTGCATATTATCCCTCGCTGGAATGGGGATACCAATTTTCTGCCGGTGTTGGG
>JBGOWQ010000163.1:0-3745 GCA_041478715.1 Thermodesulfobiota bacterium
GAGTAACTCTGTGATAGTGTTTAACTGCATCGGGTTTTGCCTCCGGTAAAGTTTTGTTTCGCAGCTAAACCATACCAGATACGGCTAAAATCCGATGTACTTTTTTATCTGACTGTTATCAAAGAACTTTTAGAGGTCAGTGCAACCATTTCAATTTTTTTACGAAAGAACCTTATTTATAGACACGTCAGGGCATCAACAGTTTAACCAATGACATAGACAATCCACTCCAGTAGGTAATAATCATCAAGCCTGCCACGCCAATAGCCAAGAAAGGTAAAGACTCCTTCGCCCCTCTTTCCAGCTTGCAATCTGCCATTTGGCAAGACAGGTTCAGGGTTAAGCCCACAGGTGGAGTAACAAGACCGACACATAGATTGACACAGGCGATCACCCCAAAGTGAATGGGATCAATTCCGGCCATTTGAGTTAAAGGAAAAAGGACCGGAATAAACATGACCAGGATTGCATTGGCCTCCATGAAGCAGCCGGCGATAAGAAGGGCAACGTTGATCATGAGCAAAATGATGATCGGATTCGAAGTGGTTTTCATAATCAAATCGGCAACTGCCTCAGGTAGACGATTGTTCACCAGCACCCAACTGAAAAGTTTGGCCATGCTAACAATGAGCATGACTACGGCTGTCGTATGACAGGTAGATTTGATGACGGGGATGAGGTCCCGGGGTTTCAGTCCTCGGTAGACGAATAGTCCGATCACCATAGCGTAGACCACGGCCATGGCCGAACATTCAGTGACTGTGAAAACCCCAGAGATGATGCCACCCAAAATGAAGATCGGCATGAACAGCGCAAAAAAGGAATCTTTAAAAGTGATGATAATTTCCTTGAGGCTGGCAGGGGGATGCCGCGGGTAGTTGCGCTTTTTGGAAATAAAGTAAGCCACCACCATAAAGCCTAATCCAATAAGGACTCCTGGGACAGCCCCAGCCACGAAAAGCCTTGTGATCGATTGACCGGTCAATACGCCATAGACGATAAACAGGATACTGGGTGGAATGATGGGTGCCACGATAGCGGCATTGGCATTCACCGCCACAGTAAACTCCTTGTCGTAGCCCTCCTTGATCATCGCAGGCATGAGGATGCTTCCTATCGCCGCTGTGTCTGCCACAGCAGACCCAGAAATCCCGCCGAAGAAGATGTTGGTAGCAATATTGGTCATGGCCAACCCCCCAGGAAATCTCCCTACCACAGCATTAGCGAAAGCAAGAATGCGCTGGGTAATGCCACTGGCCGACATCAAATTCCCGGACAACAGAAAGAAGGGAATGGCAAGTAGGGAGAAGGAGTCAACTCCAGCGAAGATGCGTTGGGGGATGATGAGTAGCGAGACGTCACCTGAGATCAATAGGACCAACAGAACACTGAGCCCGAGTGAGAACGCCAATGGTACATGAATCAAAATCGCTACAGCAAGGATCATCAATAAAAGTGTTGACACGGATTTTATTCCTCCTTCACACCCTGGATCCTCTCCACCCATTCACGCGCCACGGTAACCGCAAGGAAAAGAATCATGAAAAAAGCACCAATGGGTAGGGCTGAGTAAAAGAAGGACATGGGGACCTCCGTGGCTGCGGAGAGCTGGCGATGGGCCACTTGGGTGATGCCAATACCCGCCCAGCACAGTATTCCTAAGAAGAATAACACGGCCAAATCACTTAAAAGTGCGACGGCTAATCTGAGGCGGTTAGGAAGACGATCTACAAGAACGCTCACATCAACATGTCCACGCCTGCGAAGTACTACGGCCGACCCCACCATCGTAATCCAAACGAAGAAATAGCGAGCGATCTCCTCCGACCAACTTGTAGGTCTGTTGAGAACATAACGGGAGAAGACCTGGATTACGATGGAGGAGCCCATGATGATCATCATGACGACCAGAACGGCATCAAGTGCTTTTTCCATGAAATCAAAAATCCTTTTCAGAACATCCATAGCAACTTCCTCGGTGAATCGTGAAGAGACCTTTTAAACCATAAGCGCCCCCCCATTCGAATCGATGGCCGCGCCAGTTATAAAGCTGGATTCGTCGCTTAGTAGAAAAGCGATCACCCTGGCCTGTTCCTCAGGGGTGGCCCAGCGCCTGAGCGGCCATTTGGCCGCAGTCGCCTCCATTTCCTCTGGTGGCGTGGCTTGTTCAACCATAGGTGTAAGCGTTCCGCCCGGGCAGAAGGCGTTTACACGGATACTACAAGGCCCGAGTTCCCTGGCCATGTGGCGCGAAAGGCCGACCACCCCATGCTTGGATGCCGTGTAGTGGGCCCCACCGAGCACACTGGCCGAGCGGCCAGCCAGGGAGGCGACATTAACGATCGTCCCCCGGCCCTGTTTGATCATGATAGGAACCACGGCCTTACAACATAGGTAGGTTCCGCGCAGATTGACGGCAAGAACCAGGTCCCACTCATCCGGTTGGATCTCTTGAAAACCTGTCCGACGAAGGATCCCAGCGCTGGTAACCAGAAAGTCGATCCGCCCGAAAGCAGTCAGAGTTGCTTTGGCAAATCGCTCTACATCCACTTCCGATGAGACGTTGGCCGTCACTGCAAGGGGGTGGGGTAGGTTGGCTTTCTCGATCTCAGAGGCCAGAGCACTAAGCTGCTCCTCGGCTATGTCAACAAGGCTTAGTCCAGCCCCGGCTTGAGCCAGATGAATCGCTGTTGCCCGGCCGATGCCGGAGGCTGCCCCAGTTACGATGCCAAATTTTCCTTTGAAGTCTCTTTGGTAAAACATTCATACCCCCTATGAGTGGTTGTTCTACGATCGGGCACAATGGAGATCTGTTCAGAAAATGATCCTATTCCTCGGTGCAAGGTTAATTCTTTACGTCCGCAGGCAGTAAACAAACTTAACTTACTTGATTGCCTTGATCCGATCGTAATAATCCTTTACTTCGGGGAATTCATTGATGAGATTAGCAAGCTTGGCGCGGAACGGCCCTAAGTCAGGTTCCATAAGCTTCATGCCCCTTTTGACCAAGTTCGCTTTCAGCTCATCTTCAATTTTTAACTGGACGGTATTGCCCCATTGACATGCTTCCTCAATATCCCGAGTGACGATCTCCTGTATGTCCTTGGGGAGCTTTTGGAACCAGGGATCGTAGAAAATGTAAGTCATAGCACCCTGAACATGCTTGGTCATCACGAGGTATTTGCACACCTCATTAAACTTGAAATCATGGATGATATTGAGAGGATTTTCCTGTCCATCGATCGTACCCTGTTGCAAGGCGGTGAAGACCTCTGTAAATGCCATAGGTACGGGACTAGCCCCAAGATATTCCCAAGTCAATCTGTACATCTTTAAGGGCGGTACCCGGAGCTTTAGGCCCTTAAGGTCTTCCACGGTATTGACGGCACGATTGCACGAAAGGTTCCGACTCCCGCGATAAATGGCCCCGATGGTCCGGAATTTGGTTTTCTTCTTGATATCCTCGTGGAGATCTTTGCCAATTGGACCAAACCATAACTTGTTGAAATGATCGACGTCGAGCAGCATATAGGGGAACGCTTCGATGCCCGGGAGCGGGTCGTACCGATCCAGAGTCCCGACGCTTTCAATGACGCAGTTATTGGTTCCAATTTGTAGAGCCTCGATGACTTCCCTCCAGTCGCCCAAGCTACCGCTACCGTAGATTTGGAATTTCACCCTACCGTTAGTATGAGCCTCAATATTTTTTGCCAACCGCTCGGTCGTCTTGGAATATAGGCTTTCA
>JBGOWQ010000128.1:0-4556 GCA_041478715.1 Thermodesulfobiota bacterium
ATCTGACCTTGGCTGTTAAGAACATGCTGGGCATCATCCCGGGAGAGCTTAAGCTTAGTTATCACTATCATGCTGGGACGGACAGGATGTTGTTTGCCAAGATCTTGGTAGATCTTTTCCTGGCACGACAACCCGATTTGAACTTCGTGGATGGAATCGTTGCCATGGAGGGCAACGGTCCCTCAGCGGGAACACCGCGGAGATTAGGTTTGGTGGTCGTGGGAGCTAGTGGTTTTGCTGTTGATGATACGATTGCTCAGATCGTCGGAGTTGACCCAGATAGAGTTCCAACCCAAGCGGTTTACCGAAGATTTGTGCTTCACGGAAGGAAGTTGGAAGTTGAAGTGCGTGGAGAATTAGTATCGAGTCTGCAAATGAAGGATTTCCACTTTCCTTCTGATTTCCATAGAGGAATCCCTGATTTGGCCTATCGCTTAGGCAAACGATGGGTACTTCCCCGACCTGTTTTCCTGCAGGAACGATGTACGGGTTGCCAAGTTTGCGTGAAAATTTGTCCGGCGCAGGCTCTTCATTATGACAAACAGAAAAAAATCCTCTTCGATGAAAGGTGCATCCGTTGCTTTTGTTGTCATGAAATGTGCCCAGTCCAAGCCATCGGAATAAAGAAACCGAGTCTTTCATTTTTCTCCAAAAGTGATTAGCGGATTCAGGGTCTGGGGGTTAAACTCAACTTGTAATGCGTTGTCTGCGGCATCTAGTTGTTTGATTTCATAATAATACGAATAAGATTGAGCCAGAGGCTGAGTTCGGTTTCAAAGAGGGATCACATATGCCAAAGATGAAATATCATTTCACTTCCGCCAAGTTCCTGGATAGCCTTGGTCTTCTTTTGTACAGCTGGGATCCATGGAGAAATCATCCGCAAGTGTCCTATCACAGTCCGTCCTTTGCGAAATTGACCGGTTATCCCTTGTCCAGATTCAACGATTGGGCATTTTGGATTTCTCTTGTTCATCCGGATGATCAAGCATTGATGCGAGAAATCCTGGAAACCCTTAAACAGGGCAGGCAGTGCATCAAACATTATCGAATTATCAACCGGGCAGGGAAAGTACTGTGGGTGTCCGATCGTGCGCGACCCATCCTCCGAAAGCGGAAGGTGGTCCGGATTGAAGGGGTGGTGCGTGATATCACGGAGACCAAACGGATCGAAGAGGCGTTGCGGGAAGCGGAAGCTCGCTTCCGGATTGCGCTACAGAATACTCCCATTGCCGTTTTCAACCAAGACTTGAACTTGCGGTACACCTGGTTGTACAAGCCTCAATTGGGCTTAGATGCGGAAGCAACCATTGGTAAGAACGATTTTGAGATATTTCCCTATGAAGATGCGATTCACTCATCGGCTATTAAACAAAGGATTATCGATACGAGAGCCATTGTCCGTGATGAATTCAAAGTCACTCAGAATGGGGTAACTACCTATCTTGATCTCACTGGAGAGCCTCTCCGAGATACATTAGGTCAGGTGATCGGGATTACCTGTGCCACCATGGATATCACCGAACGAAGAATTGCTGAGGAGAGGCTACGAGAGAGTGAAACGCGCTTCAGATCGATTTTCGAAAACGCTGCAGTGGGAGTTGCTCTAGTGGATCGCGCGGGGAAGGTCATCACCGCCAATGATGCCTATTGTCGTTTCTTAGGGCGGTCCCTAGGCGACTTGATGCTGGAAGAATACCCAGAATATGCCTGTCCGGATGAGTCCTCTATTAGCCGCGTCTTTGCAGGGGGGACGGCAGACGGGTACGGCATTGAGAAACGGTATTTCCGCCCGGATGGGAAAACGGTATGGGGTCGAATCAATCTTTCCGTCGTGAAGGATCACCATGGTATTTCCCAATACACAGTAGTGGTATGCGAGGATGTCACCAAACGCAAGCAGGCGGAAGAGGCGTTGCGAGAAAACCAAAGACTCCTTCAACGAATTACCGATTCCACACCCACCTTTATTTACATCTTCGATATCGTCGATCGACGAAACATCTATACCAACAAAACGGTCGCTGCTTTCCTCGGCCCTTCCAAAAAACAAAATCATTCCATTATGGATAATATCCATCCGGAAGATATGGCAGTCTGGGAGCATATGCGAGCACAATTGACGGTGGCAAGAGACGATGACGTGACTGAGGCGACTTTTCGGGTGAAAAGTCGGCAAAAGAGTTGGCGAACCCTACAAACGTGGAACATGGTCTTTTCACGTTCTGCCGATGGCTCCGCCAAGGAGATCCTTGGTTCGGCAATGGATATCACGGAACATCAAACAGCTTTGCGGGAAATTCAGCAGTATCAGCAGCAACTCCTGAGTTTGGCTTCCGAAATGTCTCTGGCGGAGGAACACGAACGCAGGCAGATCGCTGGCGCTTTGCATGATCAGATCGGCCAAATGCTGGCTATGGCCAGGATGAAACTCCGCGCGGCGCAAAAGCCAGTTCAGGAGGGTCCCTTCAAAGAGAATCTGAACCAAGTCACGGAATTGATTGAGGAAGCACTGAGACAAACCCGCTCTCTAACTTTTGAACTTAGCCCCCCCATCTTGGAGGAACTTGGGTTTGAAGCAGCCGTTTCGTGGTTGGTCAACCAAATGAGTGACCGCTTTGGGCTTCTGGTGAAGCTGCAAAGAAGCCATGCCAAGGTCTCTGTTGGCTTAGAGATGGCAGTGGTGCTGTATCAGGCCGTACGTGAACTCTTGGTCAATGTCATCAAACACGCCCAAGTGGAATCGGCGCAGGTTTCCATCCGGCAGCAAGACGAGATGGTGCAAGTTTGCGTGCGAGACAAAGGAGTTGGATTCGATCCCAACCTGATTCAGAAATCGTTCAATCCGGAAGGATTCGGTCTCTTCAGCATCCGCGAACGATTGAAGTATTTTGGGGGAAGCATCACTGTGGAGTCGAAGCCGGGACGAGGGACGGCGGTGAAACTGATAGCGCCAATCGGGGGAATGATTCCCAATGATCCGCGAATACAATTATCCAGCCGGTAACGCGAAAGAAATGAGGATTCGATGAGCATTCGAGTATTGCTGGTGGATGACCACAAAATCATTCTGGAGGGTCTCCGTAGTTTGTTGAAACAAAACTCTGAATTGGAGGTTGTGGCGGAGGTTCGCGATGGAATCGCTGCTTTGAAAGCCGCCGAAGAGCTTCAGCCTGACGTTGTGATCATGGACATTACCCTGCCAAAACTGAATGGGATGGAAGCCACGCGCCAGATCTTGACTGTACTACCGAATACCAAAATCATTGCGCTTTCCATGCACTCTGACCAGATGTTCGTGATGGAGATGTTTAAAGCCGGGGCCAAAGGGTACATGCTCAAAGATGACGATTTCGATGAATTGCTAACCGCCATTCGTGCAGTATTAAAAGGCGAAGTGTTTCTCAGTCCAACCATTGCAGCGCTGGAAGTAAAGGACTACCTGCGGTATTCACCACAGAATACAGCCGCTCCCTTGACCTTCCTTTCCACCCGGGAACGCCAATTCATGCAGTTGCTGGCAAGCGGAAAATCGATCAAAGAAATCGCATTGGAACTTCACATTAGTCCAAAAACCCTTTACACCCACAGGGAAAACATCATGCGAAAGCTCAACATCAATAACTCGGCAGAGCTGATCAAAGTTGCGATTCAGCAATTCGTAGAACGGCCGACCTAAACTGCAAATTGTCCCTTTGCCGTGTGCACCGACCTTTGACAGCCCACATCCTGCTTGAACCGACCGATCCTATCGCTATAGGGTAAGATTTCCATTCGGAATTACTCCGAATCCAAATCCGAATTTTTCTGATTCCCTCGATCTGCCAGGTGGGCAACACTGTAGAAAGGCAGATCGTCCGAGCCATTGGAGGATTCTTGCGTTGGGTCTGACAATTAGCACCAAAGTCCAAGCAGAAGATCTTGTTCGGGGCGCAACGTTCTTTGGGACTGGCGGCGGAGGCTCACCCGAAGAAGGATTGAAGAGCCTCTACAGCGAAATCGATGCTGGTCGAGAGATCAAAGTGATCGATGTTCATCAAGTTAAGGATGATGATTGGACTGCCTGCCCCTATCTGATGGGATCGATCGCCCCCCTCACCCAGGAGAAAATGGTCGAAATGCGGTTTTATGGTTTATGTAAATCGAAATACACCGACCGGAAAACCCTCTTGGGAGAGGCGTTTCGAGACCTATCGCACTATGTTGGTAAGGAGATCACCGTGGTAGTTCCGATTGGATTGGGCGGAGCAAACACTCCCGCTCCCTTGGCTATGGCCTCCTCACTAGGCCTATCCGCCGCCGATGGCGATTATACCGGAAGGTCTGTCCCCGAGATTGCCCAAACTACCCCCTTATTAGATGGGAAGAAGGTTTGGCCCATCGCCAGCGTGGATGAGTATGGGAATACCTCCCTGATCAAGGAAACGATTGACCCTTCAATGGCAGAACGCATTGGCAAACTGATCAGCGCGGCTTCGTACGGATTGGTCGGACAATGTGGGTTTTTGATGAAGGGATCTGATCTCAAAAAAGTGGTCATCAAGAACACGATCACG
>JBGOWQ010000266.1:0-2568 GCA_041478715.1 Thermodesulfobiota bacterium
AAGATGGATTCGAAGGGGATAGAGAAACCGTAGGCGTGGCAGGTGGTAGGGAAGGTGCCGGCGGTTCCGGTGACGCGGAGGTGGAAGGTGGAGACGGAGCAGCGGAGGAAGTGCCGGGTGGAAGGATAGGAGAGTCGGTTGCCGGAGGTTGAGCGATCGAGCAGCCACAAAGAACACTGAGGAGGAAGATGGGTACCAGTGTGCAGGACAACAGGCGGTTCTTAGTCACGGTTGACGCATCAAACAGCTAGTCGGGGGGTCTGTCGGCATCATCGGGCGGCGGTTCCGCCTGCGACGTGCCGCTTTGCTTTGAGGGCAAAGGAGTCAGGACGAACAACAGGATGCCGAACGGTCCCAGCAGGATGTGCCAACAAATCCCCAACGGAGTGAGCTTGTGTCGCAAAAACGCGACAAAGACTCCTACACCGACCCAGACAATGATCGCAAAATACACGGCGATCTCCCCTATTCCTGAAGGTGCTCGACCAATTCGGTCAGCACCTTTCCCGTGCTTTTTGGGTGAAGGAAGGCGATGCGAGTCTGGTGCGCACCCGGGCGAGGGACCGTGTCAATGAATGCAAACCCCTCATCGGCCAGGCGTTGTTGCTCGGCGCGGACATCATCGGTTTCGTAAGCAATGTGGTGAATGCCTTGCCCGCGGGATTCCAGGAACTTGGCGACCGTGGCCTCGGGGGACAGGGGTTCCAGCAGCTCGATTTGCACATCCCCGATATTGTAGAACGCCACCCGCAGCTTCTGGCTGGGAACTTCCTCCTCCCCTTGCTTGGTCAGCCCTAGCTGTTCCAGCATGGCTCCGGTGGAAACAATGGAATCCACGGCAATCCCGATGTGATCGATTTTTTTCAGCATCGTCTCTCCTCTCTTGGTTTGTGCAGCTTTACCTTTGGCGATCACAGTCGATCCCGATTTGGGTACCCTTTGGCGGAAAGTCTGTCTTGTGAAGGGTTCTCCGGCCGAATCAGGAGCTGGAATCCGCCGGCTTGTCACTCGGGCTGCGACGCTCGGTCCGGCACAATTCCCAAATCACTCTTCGGGCCAATGCATGCACGTCGGCGGCATCCGCCCCCTCTTCCAGGGCAACCAGCTTGAGCAAGTCCGCTGTGCGGACCCGGAAATGATTGATCACGGATTGAAAGGTCTGGTAATAGATCTGGCGCCGCCGTTTGACGGCCTGGTAGCGCTGGAAGTCCACATTGGCTGGGTATCCAAGCAGCAATTGCCAAAGATCTTCGATGCCATCCCCCTCCAGGGCATCGGTTTTTAGGATTTGAGGGCGCCAAACGTCCTCCTCTTTGTACCTTGGAGCCATGGCCAACAGAGCTTCCAGTTCACTGACCAGGGTGTCGGCACCCGGACGATGGCATTTGTTCACGATGAACAAATCGGCGATTTCCATCAGGCCGGATTTCATGGCCTGAATTTCATCGCCCATGCCCGGCACCAGGATCACGCTCACCAGATCGGCCAGATACATGATTTCGACTTCTGCCTGGCCCACTCCGACGGTCTCCAGCAGGATCCAATCGAATCCATAGTACTCCAGCAGATGAAGAGAAAGGATCGTGCCGGGCGAGAGACCGCCCAGGTGCCCTCGGGCGGAAAGAGAGCGGATGAAGACCTGCTCCGGGTCGAAACCCGTAAGGTTCATCCGCAATCGATCTCCCAAGAGTGCGCCGCCGGAGAAAGGGCTGCTGGGGTCCACGGCGATCACTCCCACGCGCAGATCTTGCCGGCAAGCATGAACCAGCAAGTCTCGGATCAAGCTGCTCTTGCCGGAGCCGGGCGGTCCGGTAAAGCCGATTTTGAAGCTTTTTTGCAACGGGTGAAGCGAGCTAAAGAGTTCCGCCGAGCCGATCGGGTCATTCTCCGCCAAGGATATAGCCCGAGCCAGAGCCCGTGGTTGTTTCGCCTGGAGCTCTTCGATCAGGTTAGGCACGTTCCGCCAGGATCCGCTGAATGAATTCCTCCATTTGATCGGTGGTGGTGCCGGGTGTAAAGATCTCCCGGATCCCTTGCGATTGGAGGAATGGGATATCATCCGCCGGAATCACGCCGCCGCCAAACACGACGATGTCCTGGGCCCCGGCCTTTTTCAACTCCGCCACCACGCGGGGAAACAACTGATTATGAGCTCCGGAGAGCAGGCTGAGGCCCACGAACGATACGTCCTCTTGAATCGCAATCTTGGCGACATCCTCCGGGGTTTGACGGATGCCGGTATAGATCACCTCGTAACCTCGGTCACGCAAGGCTTGGGCGATAAATTTGGCACCGCGGTCGTGTCCGTCCAGACCCACCTTGGCGATCAAAATGCGAATTTCCTGTTTTTCCATGGCCTCTCCCTCAAAAAATCAGATGTTGCCGATACTCACCGAAAACCCGGCGCAATACGTCACAGATCTCACCCAGGGTGGCGTACTCTTTCACCGCATCGACTAGCGCAGGCATCACATTCTCGATTCCCCTGGCGGTTTGTTCGATTCGATCCAAGGCAGCTGCAACCCGGGCATCATCCCTGGACGCTTTCAACTGTTGGAGCTTGTCGAT
>JBGOWQ010000026.1:0-9757 GCA_041478715.1 Thermodesulfobiota bacterium
ATGTTGTGCTCCCGGTTGTAGATCAACTGGACATCTCGCCGGCGACGAGTTTCCTCGATCGCTTTGCGCATCGATTCGGTGACTTTGTCGGCGTACATAATCACCTTACCCGATACATTACGCGCCGTGCGGCCGATAATCTGGATCAAAGCACGCTGCGAGCGAAGGAATCCTTCCCGGTCCGCATCTAGGATCGCCACCAAAGAGACCTCCGGCAGGTCTAGACCTTCCCGCAATAGGTTCACGCCGACCAGGCAATCGTATTTTCCCAGTCGCAAATCGCGCAGCAACACCACCCTTTGGATGGTGTCGATTTCTGAATGCAAGTAAGCTACCTTCATCCCCAGTTCGGTTAAGTACTCGCTCAGGTCTTCTGACATCCGCTTGGTTAAGGTAGTGACCAAAACCCGCTCTCCTTGCTCGGTGCGGATTCGGATCTCTTCGATCAAGTCTTCCACTTCCCCCTCCAGCGGTCGGACCTCGATCTCGGGATCTACCAGGCCGGTGGGCCGAATCAACTGCTCGACGACCTGCGCGGAGCGCTTCAGCTCGAACTCAGCCGGGGTGGCAGACACAAACACCACTTGCCGGAACACTTCCAACGTTTCTGCCAGCTTGAGGGGACGATTGTCCAGCGCAGAAGGCAACCGGAAACCGAAGTCAATCAGAACCTGCTTGCGGGATCGGTCCCCTTCGTACATCCCTTCCAGTTGCGGCACAGTCATATGGGACTCATCGAGGAACGCCAAGTAATCCTTGGGAAAGTAATCAAGCAGGCATGTTGGCCGAACACCGGTGGGACGGTTAGCCAAGTGACGCGAGTAGTTTTCAATCCCGGGACACCCGCCAAACTCCCGAAGCATCTCCAGGTCATACTTTGTGCGTTGCTCCAGACGATAGGCTTCCAGAATCTTACCTTCCGCTTTCAAAACGGTTACTCTTTCCCTCAGCTCCTGCTCGATTGAGGTGACGGCCAGTTCCAATTTCTCCCGTGCCACCATGAAATGCTTTGCCGGATAAAACAGGAACGACCCCAATGACCGGAGGACCTTCCCCTGCAGCGGGTCAAACTCGGTCATTCGTTCCACGGTGTCCTCATCGAATTGGATCCGCACGGCGACCTGGTGTGAACCGGCAGGGTACACCTCCACGCATTCGCCGCGCACCCGAAAGCGCCCGCGGGCGAAGTCAATGTCATTCCGCTCATAATTCAGCTCAATCAGTTTGCGCAGAAACGCATCACGGCCAAAGTCCTGCCCTTGACGGAGGTTCAACCCTTCTTCCAGGAAACTCTCCGGCGCATCCATGGTATAGATACAAGAGACCGAAGCCACCACGATCACATCTCTCCGTTCGATCAGAGATTGAGCGGCGGAATACCGCATCCGGTCCAAATCATCGTTGATGGTCGCTTCCTTCTCGATATAGAGATCGGACTGAGGAATATAGGCTTCCGGCTGGTAGTAGTCGTAGTAGGAAACGAAGTATTCCACCGCGTTGTGGGGAAACAACGCCTTGAACTCGGAGTAAAGCTGGGCAGCAAGGGTTTTGTTGTGAGCCAATACCAGGGTGGGGCGCTGCACGCGGGCAATCACGTTAGCCATGGTGTACGTTTTGCCGGAACCGGTGACTCCCAGGAGAGTCTGATAGAGATCCCCGCTCAGCACGCCTTCTGCCAGTTTTTCGATCGCCTGAGGTTGGTCACCCCTGGGTTGATAGTCAGACAACAATTCGAATTTCATCGTAACAGAACATTTTAGCAGTGAAAGGGTTTGACTGAAACTCCATGGGACCCAAGACAAGGGGAGCCTGTCAGAGCCCGATATCGGATTTCCCAGCAGGTGGGAGATTTGCCTCCATCCCGCGAGACTCGTTCCGTTGAGGATTTCTCCGTTTGCCATTCAAACCTCCTGGCTTTCGCTATGATTAGTTGTTTCCGGTTGGACTTCCGCGGGGGCTAAAGGAGAACGAGCGATGAAGCAAATCAAACGATTGCTAGCGATTTACAAACCCTATTGGGGTTGGTTCGCCCTCTCACAGCTGATGGTCCTGGGAGCCGTCTTCGCCACGCTGCTGTTGCCGGCAATCAACGGCCACCTGATAAACAATGGTGTGCTGGCCAAGAACATGCAAGTGATCATCTACTATGCCGGCTGGATGCTCCTGGCCGCTGTTTTCGGTGTTGTTTTCGACATTGTGAGTACTGTGATCGGCGTCCGCTTCTCCGAGCAGACGGCTCATTACCTGCGTAAACGGATTTTCGACAAAGTGCAGACCATGTCGTTCGGCAATATCGATCGTTTTCGACCCAGTGATTTGCTGGTCCGCCTGACTTCCGACGTCCAGAACGTGAAGATGGCTGTGCTCCAAGCCATCACCACCCTCTTCCAGGCCCCGTTCATGCTATTAGCTGCCTTGGTTCTGGTGGCCATCCAAGCACCCAGCCTGTTCTGGATCATGCTGGTGATGCTGGTGGTGATCGGCATCCTGCTGGCGGTCTACGTAAAAGTGGTGGCTCCGGCCTATATCGCCCGTCAGAAGAAGCTGGATCGGGTGAACCAGGTCCTGCGGGAGGGATTGGCTGGAGTGCGGGTGGTGAAAGCGTTTGTGCGCCAACCGTTTGAGAACCACCGCTTTGACTCCGCCGCCAAAGAGCTGCGCACGGCCTCAATCATCCCCCAATTGACCCTCTCCTGGTTGATCCCCACTGTCCTATTGGCCCTTTTTCTCGGCATCGACGCGATCCTCTACTTTGGGGGAACCAAGATCTTTTCCGGCAGTGGATTTCAAGTGGGCGAAGTGCTGGCCGCCGCGCAATATTTCATCGCCTGTATCGGCCCGCTGGTGATGTTGGCGGTGGCTCTGCCGATGATCACGGCTGCCAGCGCCTCCATCGAGCGCATCTTTCGCGTATTGGACGACATCGCAGACGTGCAGGACCGACCCGATGTGCGTCCGCTCGACCCGCAGGCTCTGCGGGGCCGGATTGCCTTCGAGAATGTCAGCTTTGGTTACCTGGATTCCGCTGGAAAACCCAGCAGCACCGTGCTGGAGGGAATCAATCTGGTGGTGGAACCCGGTCAAACTGTCGGTTTCCTGGGAACGACCGGTTCCGGAAAATCCTCCCTAGTGAACCTGATTCCACGGTTTTACGACGTTATTGCGGGTCGCATCACGCTGGATGGGGTAGATCTGCGGGAGATCCCCCAGGATGACCTGCGCAAGTCGGTGGGCATCTGTCTGCAGGAAGCCAACCTCTTCTCCGGTACGATCGGAGAAAACATCAAGTTCGGACGGCCGGAGGCCACCGACGATGAAATCCTCACCTATGCCCGCGCCGCCGATGCCAGTGGCTTCGTCGAGGCCATTCCCGAGCAGTATGAGGGCAGAGTAGCCCGCCGCGGCACCAATTTCTCGGGCGGACAGCGCCAGCGTCTCTCTATCGCCCGGGCTCTCACTTTGAAGCCGAAGGTGCTGATCCTAGACGATTCCACCAGCGCCTGCGACGTATCCACCGAAGCCCAAATCCAGGACGCGATCAAGGATCAGATGCAGGGGGTCACCCAGTTGCTGGTGGCCCAACGGATCAGCACGGTGATCACGGCAGACAAAATCGTGCTGTTGGAGCATGGCCGGATGGTGGCAGAGGGGAACCACGAGCAACTGCTTGTCTCCAGTCCCCTTTACCGTGAGATCTACGACTCCCAGCTCGGCAGCGGGATGGTGGTTTCCGCAGGAGGAGGGGCATGAAGATTCCCAACACCCCAGCAATCGGCAGTAAGTCTGGTATTAAGGGTTCATCGAAAGAGTCCTTGGGCCGGGTTCTTGGCCGCCTGCTCGGCTACCTCACCCGTCAGCGGGGGCGCACTGCCTTGATGCTGGTGACCATGTTCGGCTATGCCTGTATGCTGGCCGTACTGCCGGCTCTGGTGGGCGAAGCGTTCAACGTGCTTACCAATTCTGCCGGCTCGCTGGCTAGTTTGTGGATTTATCTGCTCCTGATCCTGGTCTCGGGAGGGTGCATTTGGCTGCTGGGTTACATCTCGCAACGGACCCTGGCTCACATGGCGCAAGACGCCTTGCTTTGGCTGCGCAAGGACCTGTTTGCCCACATCCAGGTCCTCTCCCTCAACTTCTTCGACCGGCAGCCGATCGGCGAACTGATGAGCCGGGTGACCAACGACATCGACATCATCGAGCAGTTCTTCCGCGCCGGGATCATGCAGGTCTTGCAGTCCGTACTGACCATCGTCATCATTTTTGCCGCGATGCTGATCGTCAGCTCCGAGCTGACATTTGTGGCGATTCTGATCGTTCCCGTGATTCTATTCCTCTCCTGGCTAATTAGCCGCATTGCCGGCCCGGCTTACGAGCGGATGCAAGCGGAAACGGCCGAGATGAACGGGTTTGCCGAAGAACGCCTGGCGGGCCAGAAAGTGGTGACCGCCTACCGCCAGCAAAACTCCACTTCCCATTTTTTCGCTGAAATCAGTAATCGCTTGTGCAGAACCTCCACCCGGGCTCAGTTCACTGCCCTTCTTTCCGGTCCGGCCACCGGCCTTCTATCCAACCTGGAATTCATCGTGATCACCATCGTCGGCGGCGCCCTGGTGATCGGAGCCAAGATCCCGATGGGGGACCTGGTTTCCATGCTGGCTTACTCACAGCAGTTCACGGCTCCTTTAAGCCAGATTTTCCGTATCTACAACCAAATCCTAGGCGCAGCGGCTGGGGCTGCCCGCGTCTTTTCGATCCTGGACGAGCAGCCTTCTGTGCGCGACCGGGAAAATGCCCCGGCCCTGCCGACCATCCGGGGAGGAGTCGTCTTCGATCACGTGGACTTCAGTTACACCCCGGGCCGGACCGTCCTACGAGACAATGATTTCGCTGCCCTGCCGGGACAGTACTTCGGCCTTTGCGGGCCCACCGGTGCCGGCAAGTCCACCATTATTAACATCCTCACCCGCTACTATGACCTGGAACACGGCCAGATTCGGGTGGACGATACCGCGATCGATAGCGTGCAACAGGACAGCTTGCGTCGACAAATCGCCCAGGTACTGCAGGAACCATTCCTGTTTTCCGACACGATCCTGGAGAACCTCCGCTACGCGCGGGAAGGTGCCACGGACCAAGAATGCATCGCTGCGGCGCAACAAGCCAATGCCGACGAGTTCATCCAGCGTCAGCCCGAGGGGTACCAAACTACACTGGTGGACGGCGGGGCCAACATCAGTCAGGGTCAGCGCCAGATGCTGACCATCGCCCGGGCGATGGTGGCCAACCCCCATCTGCTGATCCTGGACGAAGCCACTTCCAACGTGGACACCCGCACCGAGAAACTGATCCAGGAGGGCTTGCTACACCTGTCGCAGGGGAAGACCAGCTTCGTCATCGCCCACCGGTTGTCCACCATCCGCGGCGCGGACCAGATCCTGGTGGTCAACAAGGGGGGAATCATCGAACGCGGCACCCATGCAGACCTGATGGCGCAGAAAGGGTTCTACTACAACCTTTTCATGAGCCAGTTCCGCGGCAAGCTTGCCACAGTGACAGGTCTGGCCGCGGAACCGGGAGGCGCATCCTAGAATGCTGCGGCGAATCAGCGTTTCTGCCGTGATAGAATAGGCGTATCCCTGCAGGCGGGGAAAAAAGGAAAGGGGACCATGGAATCATGAGTACACAAAGTACACAAGTGGTGGTGAAACGAAACCTGACACTACCCATCGGTACGATCCTGCTCGGCTTGATCCTGTTGATCGAATCGTTCGGTTGGGTCGGCACGAGCTTGAATTGGATCTTTCCTGCAGTCATCCTCCTGGTTGGAGCCACCATGCTGCTGAAAGAGATTTTCGGCAAAGTAAAGAACATCAAGCGCTACATCGCCCCGGTGGTGATCCTGATCGTCGGCTTATTGTTGCTCTTGGCCAATCGAGGAGTGATGGGCGGCGCTTGGATCGACCCCCTAATCATCCTGCTCCTTGGAATCGCCATGCTGCGAGGGATCTAGCGCAGATTCGGAGATTGGAAATCCGGTGGGCCGGCGCAGAAGGCGTTTGGGAGAAATTGCCGTATCTCTCGGCACCGTCAACGAGGATGCCGTGATGCGGGCCGTACGCCGGCAGGAAGCAATGGGGGAACAGAATCGCAAGTTGATCGGGCAGATTTTGCTTGACTCGGGCGATCTGGGTGAGTGGGAACTGCAAAGGATCTTGCACCAACAGGAATTGGATCGTCAGGAAGAAGACGAATAGGCAACGGAAAGAGAGACCCATGGAGACAAAGGCAAAAGAACCGATTCCCAATTTCATGATCATGCTTTGCTTGGTTGGCCTGGCCGCAGTGGCCCTGTTGGTTTACGACGCCATCCGGAGTTGGGTCCCTCCCATGGACTGGGTGAATTTGTTCGTGATAGTGATCGCTGCCATCATTCTGGTGGCCGTCGCCGGCCTCTGGCGGATGCGGCGCTGGGCCGTGTGGCTTTATCTCTTGTTGGCTGTGGCGGCAGAACTCCTAATCTTTTTCGACGGATTCTTTTCCTGGTACACACTGATCATCCAGGCGTTGTTGGTGATCGGTTGCTTCGCCTTCTATCGGCAGATGGAGTAGGTTCCATCATCGGAATCCATTGATCCGGAGAAATGGCCGGATCGATTTCTAAGCCTGGCGGGATGCTGCCAATGCTTTATCCCGCAGACATTTGCCTAAGCGGGTGGTCATGATGTCCGCTGTAAAGAGGATCGGCGTTTTGACCGGAGGCGGTGATTGTCCGGGGTTAAACGCCGTATTGCGCGCAGTCGTCAAAACCGCCATCCTGCAATACGGTTGGCAGGTTATTGGCATTGAAGACGGATTTGATGGATTGATCCTTCCGGGTAAGACCCGTTCGCTGGGATTGGAGGATGTGCGGGGAATCCTTCCCCGGGGTGGGACAATCCTTGGCACTACTAACCGCTCCAATCCTTTTGCCTACCCAGTGACGATCCATGGCGAAATGAAACTGAGTGACCTCTCCGACCAGGTTCTATCCCGGGCCCGATCCCTTGGCCTGGATCTGCTGGTGGTGATCGGGGGAGACGGCTCCTTGCACATCGCCCACGATCTGATGGCGAAAGGCCTACCCGTGTTGGGGATTCCCAAAACCATCGACAACGACCTGATGCTCACGGCCGTCAGCTTCGGCTTCGACACGGCTTTAAACACCGCGATGGAAGCCCTGGATCGCCTGCATACGACCGCTGAGAGCCACCATCGCCTGATCGTGCTGGAGTTGATGGGTCGGGAAGCGGGTTGGATCGCCCTGGAGGCCGGTATTTCCGGTGGTGCGGACGTGATCCTGATTCCGGAGATTCCCTACGATCTGAACTGGATCGCTGCAAAGTTGCAGGAACGTCAGCAAAGCGGATCCCGTTTCAGTCTGATCGTGATCGCGGAAGGAGCGTTCCCGCAGGGTGGGGAGGCGCAATATTTGCCAGAGATGGATCCCAGCGGACCCAGACGTTTGGGCGGCGCCGGTGAGGCCTTGGCCCGTGCATTGCAGGCCGTCCTGAAAGCAGAGGTTCGCCTGACGGTGCTTGGCCACCTACAACGCGGCGGTTCTCCTTCCGCCTTTGATCGGTTGCTATCCAGCCGTTTCGGTTCTATGGCCGTTCACGCCATCGCCTCAGGCGAGGTCGGTCGTATGGTGGCCCTGCGTGACCAGCGGATCATCACCGTTTCCCTGGCGGAGGCCATCGGAAAACAACGGCGGGTTTCCTTGGAAAGCGACATCATCACCACCGCTCTCGGTTTGGGGATTTGCTTGGGCCTCGACCCGAAAAAGATCCAGAGTACATAAATTTCAAATCTCAAATCTCAGATCTGAGATCTCAAATTTCAGATTTGCAGCGTCCCCTACCCCACCATTCGCCGTTTGCGTGCTTTGTCCTCCATCAACAGGTCCATCACGTCATCCACCGTAACGATCCCCTGCAATCGATTCTGATCATCCACCACGGGAATGGCCAATAGGTCGTACTTGTCGATCACCTCAGCCACTTTTTCCTGCTTGTCGCCGATCAACACCAGAGCTGGGTCTCGTTTCAGGATTTCTCGGATGGGGCGCTGCTTGGGTGCGATGATCAATTGACGCAGGGAAAGCACCCCCATGAGATGCTCCTCGGAATCGACCACATAGAGGTAGTAGATCGTCTCCGCTTCCGGCGCTTGTTGACGCAGCTCTTCGATCGCTTCTTCTGCAGTCAGACTTTCGAGCAGGCTGATGTACTCGGTGGTCATCAATCCACCGGCCGTGTCTTCCGCATACTGCATCAATTCCTTTACATCGGCCGCGTCTTCGTCCTCCATCCGGTCCAATAAATCCGCAGCCGTTGCCACCGGCAAATCCGCCAGCAGGTCCGCCGCGTCATCCGGCGGCATCTCTTCCAGGATGTCGGATGCCTTTTCGGGCTCCAGGTTGGCAATGATGGAGGCCTGCAGCTCTTCCTGGTCCACCTCTGCAATCGTTTCGGCCGCTTTTTCGCTATCGAGAGAGGAGAAGAGGACGTTGCGTTCTTCCCGATCCAGTCCTTCCACGATGTCGGCCAGGTCTGCCGGGTGTAGTTTCTGCAAACGGTCCACGGTCACCTTCAGTTTCATCGGGTCGGCGCGGGAACCAAGAGTGTCCACCATCGCCCACGGAATCTGACGAGTGCCAATCGGCCGATGGATCGTTTTGGAAAGCCACTTTAGAGGCCGCTCGAAATACAAGCGTCGCAGGAGGCCGCTGAGGCCGACATCCACCGCCTTCAGATAGAGCTTGCCTCCCGCCTCTTCCACCTCCAGATCATTCACCCGGACGACTTTCATCCCCTGACGATCCACGATCTGTTTATCCAATACATCTCGCCCCAGCAGGATGTGTTCCTCCCGTTCCGCGTAGGGACGCAGAACCGTGGCGGAAAGGTGAAACCCCGTGCGATCCATTTTGGCCACGACGTCCCAGGGGATGGAGAAAAGGAGACGGTCTTTACGGGCAATCAACGCTTGAATCTGAGGTCTGCTGTCGCGACTGCTGACCAGGAAGTCGATCGCATGTCCGATCATCTCCCCATTCTCGTTGTGTATGCGCCGGTTCAAGTATTCGCTGATATACATTCCAATAGCAACCTAGGGGAAGGACCGTCTAGTGTCAAGCCAGGCGTTTACGGAAGCGAAGTGCGGCCACCAGGAGAATCAGGATCGTAAATGCGAGTAACCAAATCGTTTCCGGCCACAGGATTTCGATTCCGATCCCCTTGAGGATCACGCCACGCAGGATCGGAAGGAAATGGGTTAAAGGAAGACACCACGCTACCCATTGCACGACGGACGGCATCGCTTCGATCGGAAAGATGAAACCGGAAAGGATGATCGAGGGCAATACGACGAACGTGGAGAATTGCTGTGCCTGGAATTGGTTTTCGGCCACGGTGGAAATTAAAAGCCCGATTCCCAGACAACTGGCCAGGAACAGAAAGGACAGGAACAAAAGCAGCCAAAAACTGCCATTGAATGGCACTTGAAACCAGAGCACCGCAATGGCCAGCACCAGCAAGGAAATGGCCAGCGCCAGAACAATATAGGGAATAATTTTACCCAGCATCAGCTCCAGTGGCTTCAGAGGAGTAACGATCAGCGTCTCCATCGTTCCCTTTTCCCGTTCGCGCACGATAGAAAACGCCGTCAGGTTGATGGTGATGAACTGAAGCACGATCCCGATTAAACCGGGGATGTTAAA
>JBGOWQ010000104.1:0-5295 GCA_041478715.1 Thermodesulfobiota bacterium
AGTCGGTGTGGTATCCGCGGAAGGGCTCAGCTCGACGCTACTGGGCGACCCTCGGGTTAAGGAAGCCTACCTAGGAGGATAGAGGCTCTACAGTCTTCCTGTTTCCCGCTTTCGACCAATGTGGAAAACATGTTCGCTCGATCCGATGATGGTTGGCTTGGTGCAAGTGGCAAGATGGATCTGCCACCAAATTCCGGCAGCGTGTTTAGCAGCCAACTGATTGGTGTGGGGGATCAGCGTGGAAGCTAGTCCTGCCGATGCCGTCAAAGTCAGTGTTCTGCACCCCGAACTCTCGATGCGCTCCTTCAACTCCCAGGGATCTCCAAGGTGGACGGATGTAAAACCGCCCGCAGCGTCTTTTGCGCCCTTGTCCTGCCAAGGTCGTTTCAAATCGCGCAGCGCCTCCCCGCTCTCAATGAAGTCAGGAAATTCGGCAATGGCAGAGCGAAAGACTCCCAACAATGGGATGATAGCCGCTGCCACTACTCCACCCGGTTTCAATACTCGCAAACTTTCTTGGATTGCGTTTACTCGGTCTTCGTTGGCAATGAGATGGTAGAGAGGGCCGGCTAACAAGACCCCATTGAACGTACAATTTGCCGAAGGGATCTCCGTTGCTGAAGCCTGCAGATAGTCTTCCAGGACGATTTCTGCTTTATCGACCCGATGCCGCGCAGCTTCAAGTAGCTTTCTTGATAGATCCAGCAATGTGACTCGGTATCCCAATTTGCCGAAAGCAATGTTGTATCGGTCAGGTCCACCCCCGCAATCGAGAATCCGAGCAGCATTTTGGAAAAAGAGGGGTCGCGTCAACTCCCGGTAACCAAGCTGCATTGCAGCGAGAGATTTCTTCTTAGTCCTCTCTCTTGGTCCGGCATCGGCAAGTGGCGCGACCGTTATGTTCATTAAAGTGAGCAAAGAGGAAATTGTCAACCTTGCGGGTTTTTTCTGGGATCTTGCAGCGTGGATCCCGTAATACCGTCGGATGACCGAGTCCTCGCAGAGTCCGCGCATGATATCCCTTGAGTACTCCATCAAGCCTGAAATGCTTAAGTTGAAAGAGGAAGAGCTTTTCAAGGCGGCAGTGTGCTTTCTAACATCGATTCGATTACTCTATTGAGGAACAATGCGAGAAAGAAGACGGACGTATCATTCACAATCACCGGAGGAAACAAAGGCTGTAGGTCAATCGTGGGCCAGCGGGTGTCGTTCGGGCGATTTTATTGCTATATTCGGTTCCCTTGGGGCAGGAAAAACGGTCTTCGTCCAGGGATTGGCTTTTGGTCTCGGAGTCCCTGTCGATTGGGTGAAGAGTCCAACATTTACTCTAGTACGAGCCTATCCTTCCAACCCAGCCTTTTATCATGTAGACCTCTACCGATTAGAGAGGGAGCAAACCTTGAACTTAGATTGGGAAGATTTCTCCAGAGGAGTCACTGCGGTGGAATGGGCGGAAAAACTTGGGGCTTCACTACCGGAGGATGCCATCCGAGTTACGATCGAAGTGGTTTCGCTCCAGGAACGGCAGATCACCATTGAAGACTATCGAGATGTAAGGGGGAGAAGTCCCGATCGTAAAAAACGATGAGATCTTCATGGTAGGCTAACGACAGTGGATACGAAGCAGGAGGATCAAGCGTTAAGCTCGGCGGATCCTGTGCTGGTTTTGTCGTTTCATGCCGCCACTCCTCGCGCAGGTTTGGCACTGCTTCGCCGGGACATTGTGATAGAGGAATCTTACTGGCTCGCGGGGGAATCGCAGGGAATAAAGGTTCCCTATGACAATCGCTTGGCGGCAGAAACGGAACGGATGATTGAGACCCACCAAGTGTCGTGGGATCACGTTTCTGTTTTGGGGGTTACGGTAGGGCCCGGTTCTTTCACGGGGATCCGCTCTGCTCTATCCTTTGTAAAGGGTCTGGCCTTCGCTCGAAATCTGTCCGTAGCCGCGATTGGAACGCTGGAAGGCTTGGCATGGCAAGCCGGAAATGGGTTGATTTGTCCGCTACTGGATGCCCGGCGCGGTGAGTTGTATTGGGGCTTATATCGGGTTGGTGATGGTTCCCCAACAGAAATTATCGCCCCGCGTGTTTCTACCGCAGAGATTCTTCAAATGGAGTTGAAAGATAGGTTTCCAGTCATGTTTACGGGCGAACCCTTGTACGATGCAGCAAAACTGCCGGAATGGTTCAGGGATGCCCAAAAGACACCACCATCTACTTGGACCCTTCGTCCGTCTGCTGTCGGTCAGTTGGCTTGGCTTGCATACCGGATAGGGCGACTCACGACCGCGGCGCAGCTTTTACCAGTCTATTTGCGCGCGCCGATATAGTTTTTTTAAACGGCCAAAGTGACGGTCCCCTTATGGGAGCGGTATCTCTCTAAGAGTAGGGCGGGCGCGAAACGAAGTGGCAGATACATCCTCTCATAAAGCTTCCGCTTCGACGGAAGCAAACAAATCTTGCGCCATTTGATCCATTTCATCTTTACGCTCGAGCCCAGCCAACCATTCCGGGGGAAGCCCCTCCAGGCCCAAAAACGCACCAGAGAGGGCTCCGCAAATTGCGGTGATAGTATCGGTATCTCCACCCACAATCAACGGACCCGATACCGCCGCTCGAAAACTGTTCGGAAAGAATAGAAAAGCGTAGAGAGCGGAGGCCACGGTCTCCGGCGCATAGCCGGAAGTACCCAAAATGGGGAGTGCATCCTGCGGTGACACTCTCCGCTTGCGCAACTCGTTTGCTTGGCGAAGTTTGGCTGAGACATCCGTGCCTTTCACGATTCGGGCCACAGTCAGTAATAGGTCTTTCAACTCCCCTCGAAGCGCTTGCTGAAGGGCAAAAGCAATCGCCATGGCCCCCGCTACTGCTTCTTCATTCTGATGGGTGATCACTGAGCAATCGAATACATCCTGTCGCAATCGTTCCGGATGGTAGATGTCCCACAGAGCAATGGGTACTATCCGCGAAGCAGGTCCGTTTCCGGCAGAAGAAGACCCCGCGATGCCAGATTGATCCCAAGGGATGTTCCGTTTCAAACGACGGATGGCTTCTTTGGTCGTATTCCCAATTCCGCGTAAATCATCGGTATTAAACCCTTGAACAAACCGAGCAGCAATGTCCGATGGTACGATTTTTTTCTGCTGGAGGATGCTGGAAAGAGTAGCAATTGACATCAGGGTGTCGTCTGTGAATTGTCCTGCCTGCAATCCTCGGCCGGGGAGCAAACGAAGTCCATCAACAAACAACAGGGAAGCTTCTGCCGAACTAAGGGATTCTGCCGGCATACCCAAGCTGTCCCCCAAAGCCAAACCTAGTAGGCTGCCTCGAAAGCCGGAACGTAGTGGGAGTTCATTCATCTCTGCACCATCAAAGCAGCTCCCCAAGCCCCGTCGGCCAGGCGTCGCGTGGCATCGCAGCAATCCGCCAAGATGAAAACGTCCTCCTGAGGGCACGCCACTGCTTGATCGAAGATGGTTCGGGCATAGGAGCAAAGATTCGGTGGCAAATAGCGATCTGCTCGGGGTATTGGTTGTCGTTTCGCCCAAAAACGGCGCGGCTGAAAACCACAGGCCAGGGAGACCTCCCAGGGAACGTAGGAGCAGCTCCAAAAGGAGACCGACATTCAGCCCATCTTTCTGCGTACCGCTTCCACTTTCCCCCCAAGCGTCAACTGCTTGTCCGTACGTTCATCGATCTTAATCGTAGTGCTTACCCGCAGGGCGCCCAGTTGGAACAACCGGAAATGAAGTCGTTTCGCCAGGGCCATGATTTCCTCCCAGGAACCTTCCACGTTGGTTCCCATGGCATGAAGTTCACTGGGAAGGCCGCTTGCGGAAACGATCTTTTCCAGCTCCGCCACAAAATGCGAGAGGCTAGGAGTTCCCGTTCCCAGCGGTACAACTGTGATTTCGGCTACGGCCATCGGGTAACCTCCATAAAGAATGTACCGAGCATAGCAAAAATGAATCACAGTTGTACCGGAGGGTCCCTCCTTCGATAATAGAAATATGAGAAAGCTTGCATCCGTTTTCGGATGTCTGATCCTTGGTGTGGTGCTTTCAGCTTGCATCATGAATCTTGGAGTCAAAGCTGAACGGTCTGGGAGTGAAACCTATGCTGTATCACGAAGCTTGCAGCGGTTAACCATTGAAACAGTAAACGGAGAGGTGGTCGTACAATCAGAGAATCGCACGGACATCCGGTTAGAGTGGCGCAAAACAGCGCAAGGAACGAGCCAGGAGGAAGCGGATCGGATGGTGGAGGAAATCGCCATCGAAAAAACTACTTCTTCGGCAGACTTGATGGCCATCACCGCTAAATTTCCGGATTCCCCCGGCAATCGCGGCTGTTCATTTCATTTACATTTGCCGGAGAGCCTGGCTCTTGTAATCCACACCTCCAACGGGAGGTTGGAATTCCGTGGGCTTAGCCCCAGCCTGGAGTTGGTCACTTCCAATGGAGCGATTCTGGCGATCCTGGATGAACCGGCCAAACGAATCCGGGCAGAGACTTCCAATGGAGCTGTTCAGATTTCGGGAGAGGCCACCGAGGATCTGTCAATCGTTTCCTCCAATGGCCAGGTGGAGCTTCAGACGACCTTGGCCGGGGTTCGCTACGATGTGCGCAATTCTAATGGGCCGGTCACATTGCAAGTCCCACAAAACGGCACCGGCCAACTGGAAGCGGAAACCAGCAATAACCAAATCCAGGTGGATCTGCCCTTCCAGAGCGATTCAACCGACAATGGGAACCGGGTGAGTGGTCTATTGAATGGTTCCGATACAAGGATCATTACCCTGCACACTTCCAATGGGCGGATTTCGGTTGGAACGCAACCCTAACGATATCTTGAGCGCCATATGGAAGATCTTCTGGGTTGGGAGGTTCATAGATCTCCTTCATTGTGACCGCGATTGGATCTCTGGCGTGAAAAGTAGCTCTGATTGCTCCTGTTCTGCTACCCTATCATACAATCTCGCGCAGTAAATGGAGGATTCGTGTATGAAAATTGCCATCCTGGTTGCTGATCTGTTTAATGAGTTGGAGTTGATCTATCCCTACTACCGGGTACAGGAAGCCGGTTACCAGGCTGTTCTGGTTGGTCCGGAGGTTCAGGAGTATCACTCCAAACTAGGGTTGCCGATGAAAGCGGATTTGGCTGCAGCCGATGTCCGAGCGGAGGAATTCGCTGGCTTGGTGATTCCTGGCGGCTTTGCGCCGGATTCCCTTCGACGCTCACCGGCGATCTTGTCTTTGGTCAAAGCTTGTGACAAGGCTGAAAAACCGATAG
>JBGOWQ010000270.1:0-2504 GCA_041478715.1 Thermodesulfobiota bacterium
CCCCAACGGGTACAGCAACGTACTCCTGGATCTCATTTCCCGACATCATTGGCCATCGGGGTGAACAGGAAATACGAGCACTGGTGCTGCGGGGGATTTTAGAAGGTTACCCGGATGGAACCTTCCGTCCGGATGCAGTTCTTACGCGGGCCGAATTTGCCAAATTGCTTTCGCTAGCCATTGGGATGCAACCTTCCGTGACTCCTTCCTCCGATTTCAGCGACCTCTCAGCAAATCACTGGGCTTATCCCTTCATCCAGGCTAGCAGAACCGAAAGTCTGCCGGGGTACTATTTGTTTCGCGGCTACCCGGATGGCACATTTCAACCAGAGACAGAGATCAAAATCGTCGAGGGACTGGCAGCGATCATCCGGGCGAAAGGGTGGAAAGCAGAAAGCCAGGAAATGCCCTTGGACTCTCCCTTTCCCGATTTATCCCATTATCATTGGGCTTTCCCGGAAGCGATCGCAGCCTATACTCATCAGTTGGTATATGCGGGCTTGCTTTACCCGGAAGAGCCGTTGCCCCGTTGGCTGGTTGCCGTATTTCTCCACCGGGCAATCGACCAATCCGCCACAAAGCAAATCGTGGTTTCCCTTTCTGAACAACAGCTATATTGTCTGGAGGGAGCAAGGGTCGTGAAACAATTCCCTACTTTGACCGGCAATCGAGGTTGGCCTACTCCGATGGGTACGTTCCAAGTTCTGTCGAAAACCGAAGCAACGGATATGCGTGGTGGTATTGGTGTAGAAGAATACTATGTCAAGGATGTTCCTTGGTGCCTGTTTTTCATTGGCCGAATGTATGCGATCCATGGAAATTACTGGAAACCGGAAGAGTACTTTGGCCATGACCCATCCTGGACCGGAAGCCATGGCTGTATCGGTCTGATCCCGGAACAGAGCCGGAATGTCTATGATTGGACTCCCGTTGGAACTACTCTTGTGATCACTGATGCCCTCATGCGGGGCACAGAAGCGGCTTCACCACCTTACTAGATAAGGAGGCCAATTTGAGATCGATTGCCCGCTTATTTGTAGTTCTAGGGTCTTTGGCCATTCTCGTCGGTTTTTTCTTGCCGTTTTTTAGCTTTTTTCCTGCCTCTCTTTGGGATGCCACCGGCAGCCCGGATTTCTGGAAGGTTTGGTCCCTTCTAATTATCGCCGGTTTATCCCTGCTCGTACTCGTAGGTGCCACCCGCTTGACGGGAATCGTGCATTTGCTACTTTCTTGTGGTTTTTTGGTCCTGCTGTACTTTTCCCTCAGTTCCCACACCATTGGATCGCACTTTGGCAGTCTTCAAATGCCGGCTTTGGGCAGGATGTTTGCCAGCTGGTCTAGCTTCTGGGCGTTCATTGGTCTCTTCAGCTTTGGGGGTAACCTCGTTCTTTTTGGAGCGTTGGGAGTTTTTTTAGGCGGTTTGCTGGAAATTCTTGTACCTGGGGTATAATGTCTTCGAAAGGAAAGGGGGCATAACAGCATGAGATTTCTGGCGCGAGTCCTAATCTCCTTGGGCGCAATTGCGATTATCATTGGATTTTTCCTGCCATTCTACAAGGACATAAATCCTGCAATTACCTTCTGGGACGGAACCAAAGGCCTGGATGCATGGAAATTCTGGCTGGTCGGTGGTGCTTCCATTCTGTCCCTGATCCTGATGCTCGCTCCGTCGAAAGCGATCGGCCTGATTCACCTGGTCCTTGGCGGAGGTTCGGTGTACTTAATCTACACCATCATCGGCTCACCGGAGTTGCAGTCGCTCTTTGGTAATCTGACCGTGTTTCAAATCTTCCTGGGAAATCTGGCTTACGGCGGTTATGCCATCATCGGTGGTGCACTGGCCGTCTTCCTGGGCGGTGTATTTGAGCTGGCCTCTTAGAGCGGGACGGAAGATCGAAGGTGCACGGAAAAACGTTTACGAGCCGCGAACCGGAGTGGGTTTAGCCTTCCAGAAACGCCAGAACATTGGTCAGACTCCCCCGGGTGGGGTTGACCACCCACCCTTTGTAGTAGAGACCGGCTGACGCTCCTCCGTCCAGGTTAACCGCTTCCTGGCAATTTAGCGCGAGCATCACCTGGGCCAGCTCCGCCAAAGTGATCGGTTCCATCACGTTCGCTACCACTATCACGTGGGAGTCAGACAGCCCCAGGGCATTACGCCTGGCGGTTTGGGCCAGCAACGACGTGTCGAAGTTCTCCTGACTTGAGTCCAGAGCCACCTGACCAGCCTTCAGCAGTCTGGGGCCAGCGGAAATAGTGGTCTGCACTTGTTGCCAGGGCAGCAGTTCCTTGGTTACGTTATGCTGGTACTTGTACTGCAGCTCCACCCGGTCGCCGGTGCGGAAATGGGCATACAACCAGGAACCGGCTGGAGCGGCCAATACAAAGCCGTCAGAGGGGATTGCCACCACACCGCTTTTTATTTCCCCCACCTCGTAATGGCGGAAGATGACCGCCTTTCCCTCGCCCACGTTTACTTCACCACCATACAAAGGGGTGTAAAG
>JBGOWQ010000244.1:0-2820 GCA_041478715.1 Thermodesulfobiota bacterium
TATCGCGGTTCTTTTCCGATGCCCTGGCTTTCTGAGAGCTACTTTATGGCCAAAGAGGACGAGCTGTATCAGGAAGCTGTTTCCCGTGGTTCCGCGGCAGCCGACGAGGTGACCAAGTGGGGCGCAGGTGGTGGAAACGTTACTGCCAGCTTCGGCCAAGTGGTTTCCATCGCTGGCAAGTTTGGTATCCGCCAGGAGGAAGTTACACCGCTGCTCAAGCTGGCTCGAGCCTGGTCCGGTCGCTCGGTAGAGGACACTTCCCGCCGCTGGGAGGAGTTGGTGCCTGATTACCAGATCAAGGAAAACCTGATGCGATCCGTAATCTGCATGTTCGAGTCCGGCTTCACCTTGCCCCAGGGCCGGGAGGTAACCAACTACTACTATCCGCTGCAATACGGTTTCGATGGGTTGTTGGAGATCGCCGAGTCAAAGCGGTCCCTGGTGGCGGGGAATGCGGACGGAGATGGCTTGCGCGGCATGGATCGCCTCTATTTCTACCAGGCCGTGATCGAAGTGTTGCGCGGCCTGCAAGCTTGGATCGAACACTATGCTGAAGAAGCTCGCCGTCTGGCCTGCAGGGAGGAAGACCCAGCACAAAAGGGGGAGTACGCTGAGTTAGCGGAGCGGTTGACTTGGATCGCCCACTACCCACCCCGCACGTTCAGTGAGGCCTTGCAGCTGACCTATTTCCTGCACACCGCCGTCCTGAACGAAGATTGTATCTCCGGTCTCTCTCCGGGGCGTTTAGGTCAGATCCTGTGGCCATGGTACGAACAGGATCGGCAGGCAGGCCGAATCGACGATCAACAAGTCTTGGAGTGGTGGGAGCTTTACCGGGTGAAACTGACCTGCTACGACTGCTTCGCGGCCATGGGTGTGGTCGGAGGTGTTCTTTCCGGCAACACGTTCAACCACCTCTGCCTGGGCGGGTTAACCAAGGACGGCGCTTCCGCAGTCAATCCTCTGGAAATGTTGATTCTGGAAGCGGGGATCACTTGCGCCACGCCACAACCGACCCTCGGTGTGCTCTACCACGAAAAGCTGCCGGAAGAATTCCTATTGAAGGCGATCGAGACCAACAAAACCGGCACCGGCTACCCAGCCTGGTTAAATGACGAGACCGCCCGCACCTTCCTCTTGCAGCAATATGGACCGGAAGGAATGACTGTAGAGGAGTCGCGTGCCTGGTCGGTAGGGGGTTGTTTGGAAACCTCCCCCGGCACCTGGCAACCACTGGTCCTAAACGGAAAAACCTACTGGATTCCCGGGGGTTCCGGCCAACCCACCTCGGTGGGTGTGCATTTTCTCTCCTTACCGAAAATCCTGGAATGTGTCCTGTTCAACGGCTACGATCACCGCCGGCAAATCCAGGTCTATCCGCCCCACGACCGCGGTCTGGATCGGTTCGAGGAAGTGTGTTCCACCTTCCGCCAATATCTGGAGCTGTCGATCGACCTGCTGGTCAAATGCAACAATATCCAGCATGACATCTGGCGAAAACAGAACATGGCCATCCTTCATTCCCTCCTGAAACCGGACTGCTTGGACTTGGGGTATCACATCGGCAACCTGGGGTATCGCTACAACGCCACGTTCAGCGTGGAAAGCTGCGGAACGGCCAATTTGATCAACTCCTTGGCCGCCCTGAAGAAATGGGTATACCAAGAAAAAACCTACACTCTGGATGAAGTCCGCCAGGCAATTCGGGAGAACTTCGGTTATCAGACGGCGGAGGAAATCGGTTCCTATTCGCTATCTGCCCAGGAAAAGCGTCCCGGTGGCGCGGTGTACGATCGGATCCATCGCGACTTGCTGGACGCGCCGAAATATGGCAACGATGACCCCTTCGCCGACTCCCTCCTACGTTGGTGGGAGGATACCTTCTGCCAACTCTGCCATCATTACCAGTCGCTCTATGCCAAACCTCTCTATCCCTGCCAGATCTCCGTATCAACCCACGGGCCGCAGGGGGCAGCCACGCTGGCTACGCCCGATGGCCGGTTGGCCGGTACTACGTTTGCGGACGGCTCGATGTCTGCCTATCCAGGCACCGATCATTGCGGGCCTTACGCTTTGTTCCAGTCGGCTACAATCTGGGACCATAGCCAATCACAGAACTCCCAGATGAACCTGAAAATTCACCCCAATGCCGTGCACGGGCTGACCGGCTCCCGCAAATTGCTGGAACTGACGCGGGCTTATTTGCGCCGCGGCGCGTTTCACATCCAATACAACATCGTGGATTCCCAGATGCTGCGAGATGCCCAGCTTCACCCGGAAAATTACCGAACGATGATGGTGCGGGTGGCTGGTTTTACCCAGTATTGGGTGGAGATCGGCAAAGCCATCCAAGACGAAGTGATCGCTCGAACCGAATACGAGGCTGTCTAGGAGAGTGCCATGACTAACAAACATAGCGATTGCCGAAACTTCGCTCCAGTAGACGTGGCCAAGGGAATTTGCCATCGGACGAAAGATCTGGTGATCACCGATAGCCTCCCTTGCGAGAACTTCCTCAATCTGCCGAAATGCCGGAATTGCCGCTTGTACAAGCCGGACCCGACCGAACCGGTGATGGGTCTTTGCCAGGCCGAGAAAGATCGACCATGGACCTATGCTGAACTGGTAGCGATCACCTGCCAGTGGTACGCGGAATCGGAGTGAATCAACCGGAACGAAGCTTGCGCGGCCTGATTTTCGATCTGCAGGGTTTTTCCGTTCACGACGGACCCGGCTGCCGCACAGCGGTTTTTTTCTCCGGTTGCCCGCTTCGATGTGGCTGGTGCGCGAACCCGGAAGGTTTTGCCTCGTACCAGGAAA
>JBGOWQ010000227.1:0-3008 GCA_041478715.1 Thermodesulfobiota bacterium
CTCATGTTGGCCAGGAAAGCGCTCTTGGCCCGATTGGCGGTCTCGGCCGCTTCGCGCGCTTTGTGTACGGCCGCTTCGTGCTCCTTGCGCAGGGTGATGTCGTGCCAGACCAGAAGTCGACCCAACAACATTCCTCGCCTGTGGCGAACCGGTTGCTGGTTCAGCTCCCAAATTCGCTCTTGTCCCTCCGGTCCGCTCTGCACTTCCACCGGACCGGGAGCATCCCCCAAGGCGGCCAGGCTGGACTCCAACTGCAGCGCTACTGCAGATTTTCTCCTCTGGCTCGACCCTTGCTGCGTCCCGAAAACCTGCTCAGCGGCGGGATTGCAGTCAATCAATTGGTCAGAAATGTCTAACGCCACCACCGGATCGGCCATATTCTCGATCAGCATTTCTCGGACGATGGGGGAGAGGATCCCCGGCATCCGGTAGTGAAAGAGCGCCCAGGCGACTATTGCTCCCGTGATCAAGAAGAGGAACGGCGTGATGTTGTACCCGCCCAATGGGGTCAGGTTCAGCGGCTCGAATAACAGCAGATAGAGGATAGGGGGGAGCAGCCCCACCGCGACCAACAACGTCTGGAAGGAGCGCAGGGGGCTGGACTTGCGCAAGGCGCGGACCAAAAGCAGGAGACCGGCAAGGTAGAGCAGGTTGGAGTAGATGAAATAGACCCAGAACCAGGGACCGGGGCTGCTGATGATGAATGGGCCGCCGGGAGCAAGTTGCGGCTGGATGCGGAAGAAATAGTGCAGGTCGTTGGTCAACGCCAGCACCGTGGTGGCGGCGGGGATGGTGCAAAGAGCCAGCAGCCTCCACTTGCTCAACCAGCCTGATTTTCCGGTGAACTCCAACACGAAGGTCAAAGTGGCGACCGATAACCAGGGGGCGAAGAAGTAGCCGGCGTTCCCCCAAAAGAACTTGGTATGGAGGTCAGGGATCGCTGTGACCATCGCCGAAGTCAACGACCAGCCGGCCAAAATCAGCATCCACACGGTGTACGTGATCAGCGCAGAGGCCCGGGGTCGGAACCAGGCATAGGCGGCCAAGAGACAGAAGAGGACCGCGGTGACGAAAAGGGGGATGGCGAAGGGAAGCTCAGAGACCTGCTCGATAGGGGGCATCCGTTCTCCTTTTACCCTGCTTACGCCGGTGCAATGGATCCAGCACCAAGAGCACCCTCGCCCGGTGATCCGGTCAACCGTTCCCAGGTCAGTTGGAATTCTTCCTCCCGCTGTCTAAATGCTGCCGTCACGGCCGGGTCGAAGTGTCCGTCACTCTCCTGTAGCACGATTTGTCGGCATTGCGGGTGGGGCAGGGCTGACTTGTAAGTTCGCTTGGAGCGGAGGGCATCGTAGACGTCGGCCAGGGCCATCACCCGCGCCGCCAGGGGCGTTTCCTCCCCGCTCAGGCCGTCGGGGTAACCGCGACCATCCCATCGCTCGTGATGAGAGCGGGAGATCTCGATTCCCATCCTGATGAAGGCGTTGTGCGGTGAACGTTCCCGTACCGCCTCCAAGGTCTGCGCCCCGATCACGGCATGCTGTTTCATCACCTCGAACTCGTCTGCGGTCAGCTTGCCCGGTTTCAGCAGGATGGCGTCCGGGATCCCCACCTTGCCGATATCGTGCAACGGGCTGGCGCGAAAGATATCCTCAATGAAAGTTTCGTCGATCGCCTCCTGGTGACTGCCATTTTCCCTCAACTGGTGCGCCAGCAGCTTGCAGAAAGATTGAACCCGTTCCAGATGTCGACCTGTCATGTCGTCGCGCGACTCGGAGAGTTTGGCCAAAGCGAAGATAGTGGCCATCTGCAGGTCGGAGATCTCCCTCACCTGATCCGCCACCAACTCCTGCAGGTGGCAGTTGTGCCGTTCCAACTCCAACTGCAGTCGCCGTAGCTTGAGGTGGACATCTACCCGCGCTTGCACCTCGGCGAACTGGAAGGGCTTGGTGATGTAGTCGACACCCCCGGTGCCGAAGGCTTCCACTTTGTCCGGCATCTCATTCATGGCACTGATGAAGAGCACCGGAATATCCTTCAGTTGCGGGTCGGCTTTCAATTGGCGGCAGACTTCGTAGCCATTCATCCCCGGCATGTTGATGTCCAACAAAATCAAATCGGGAGGGTCGATGCGAGCGGCTTGCAAGGCCATCCGGCCGCTGGGGACAGGCCGCGGCTCGTAACCATGCTGCCGCAACATCCCTTCCAACAGTTGCAGGTTGGCCGGCGTATCGTCGACGATGAGAATGCCGGCGGATCCCCGGGGATTCGTGCCTTGCTCCATCCGCACCTTTCTCTGATCGGAATTCTGATTGAGATTCGTTCCAAGGGAAATAATAGAGCAGTCTCGGAGGGAACTCAAACCGCTGCTAGTAATTGGGGATCGCCACTAATTATTTCCTAACGGCTGGGCACCAAGGCTGTTGTGCTTGCTGACGCGCCGAGCTACTTCCCGCCGGCGGTAGGAGAACCGCTTCCCGGCTCCGCCGATCTTTTCTGCGCCTGGATCCCGGCAGCGGGTTGGGGATTTATAATGGTCCGTCTGATTGCAACCTTATGGTCCGGCCATGAGAAAAATCCCGGAATACGAAAGCTCTGGGTCAGGCCCAGAAATTAGCGGCTGTCCCCAATTCACTAACAAAAGAGCCTTCGGGAAACCGAAGGCTCTTTTGTTTTGCTACGAAATGCTAGTCTTTACCGGATTCGCTTCCCAGCACTGCACCGGTCATGGCATCCACCTTGACGTCGGTTTCGTTGGCGAATTCAACGCTGTAGACCAACGCGCCGTTCTCGTCATCCAGTTCGACTTTGATCGCCGCACCGGTACTCAGGAAGGACTCAGCGGTCGTCTGGGCGGTATCGGCGGTAATGGCGGGTGTGCCGGTGGGCGCTGCATCCGCGAGATCAGCAGACTTGATCTCTTCCGGGCTAGCGGTTTCCGCGCCGGTATCCGCGGCGTTCTGTTCGCCGACCTGTTCATCGACGGTATCAGTGTCCGGGCCGGCGAC
>JBGOWQ010000189.1:0-3462 GCA_041478715.1 Thermodesulfobiota bacterium
CAGCATTTCTCTGCGTTCGCTCCGACTGCTAGGCGGTAGCGGCCAAAAGAACCAATCCGGGGCTTCGTCTTTGATACCCGGCGGTATCGGCTCCAGGATTTGATCGTCGGTAGCCAACGGCACATCCAGCCATTCACCGGTGAGAATCCGTCGTCGGCGAACCCAGGCCATTTGTAGAGTGGCCCACAGCATGGGGACCAAGCGGCGATTTTTCCAGCTGAGCACGCGGCAATGGCTGCCGGAGACTTGGTGCAGAGCTGCGTGCGGCGCATTGGGAAACGGCATGCAGCCGTCCACCCAGCGATTTACTTGCGGGGCCAGAATGCGGGCACAAGCGCCCACCGCCAATTTTCTGCCGGGTAAGGTCGCAATCCCTTCTTTGCCGTAGGCCTTCCCCTCCCGGTCGAACCATCTCCCATGCGCCCCTCCGCCAACAATCACGGTCAAGCGGAAATCGCACCGCAACCCTTCGCGCAGAATCATCTCGAAGGCGAAACGCGTGCTGGCCAGGCAGCCTCCCCGGCAAACCGATTCCATCGCGCAAAGCCCTGCCGCATCGAGGCGGGTGTCGACCGGAACCACCGGAGCCATGGGTTTTTCGTGCCCCACCAGCGCCAGTACTCGGGGGAACAAGCGCCGGAACTCGGCGGAAAACAGGGAGGGGTCGGCCCGGCGAAACGGGATCGGAGAGCAGTCGCCTACGATCGTCGTCGTGTCGTCGCCAAATCCCAATTCCCGCGCCATCTGGAGCAGCGGAATCCGTTCCGGCTCAAACCCCATCAATCCGGCGGTAGTCCAATCCGTCTCCAGGACGTTGGTTCCGCCTACTAGTAACCGGCTATCGATTGGATCCACAGGTGCCGGACAATGGCCCTGGCCACCGACAATCCCGTCGATCAGCGTGACGTCCGGCTGGAAGAGCCACAGCAAATCCACCAGTTTCTGCTCCAGTGCCCAATTGTGGTTTCGTTGGCGCAAATTGTATGGCAGTAACCCCATCGCATTCTTGAAACCGAGGGTTACCTGGGTGTAAAGGTTGGTTTTCATCTTGGGCAGGGAAACCAGCACCGCTTCCCCATCGAACAACGGATGCAGGATGCGGGGGAACAACACTTCCTTTTGCACCCGTGCCTTTGGTACATAAACCCGCTCCATCGGTTCTTCTTCCAGGGCCACCAAGTGTAGCCCGTAGCGCTTGGCCAAGCGATCCAACCCCGCCGTGACGAACGAACCGCGGGTGGGTACCCCTCGCCCGGAGGATTCCACGATGGTGATCCCCTTCGCGACGACTCGCAGCCATTGCACGACCGCCTCGATCACGCGCGGGTCGGTGCTCTCCGGATAATCCTTTTCCACCAGGCCCATTCGGTGGTAGACGGTGACCAAGTTCGGCTTGAGCAGAACGGAACGACCGCTCAGTTTCTGCCGGAAACCCGTGTGGGCGTCCAGGGTATCGAGGCATTGCCAGACGCCCGCCCGGATCGCCTTCACGTCCTGCCGATTCTCCCAGGAGGGTCGACCGAAATCCGACGGCAGGGCCACGCAATCGCGTTGATAGTCCCCGGGTGGCAGTCGAGTAACGACGACAGCGGAGCTCACACCGAGCGGTCCCCTGATTCCGACGTTCCGTGCTCCATCACGATCGCCTCCGTCGGGCAGACCCGTTCACAAAAACCGCAGCCGATGCAATCCGTTTCCCGCAGCAACCCGGCCGGGCGATGACGGCGCCGGGGGTGGGCAGGGAGCAGGTCCAGGGCATGGGTCGGGCACGTCAGAACGCAAAGACGACAACAGACGCAGCGAACCAGATTGATCTGCGGCTGTTTCACCGGTCTACCGGGCGATTTCGCGGGGAGACCGGGCACACGGTCTCGGCTGACATCAGGAGTCGCGGGCAACCAGGGAGAAACTGACTGCACAAAGGAGGGGTGGGACTCTGAGTCGGGGGATGCCGGGGGTTCTCCTGTTTCTGCATCCCATCCAATGGTTTGCCAATACACTCGCATCATCCCCGCCATCGGAATAGAGCGGCCCCGGTTGGCTCCCACGGTCTGAGGCGGATGGCCTGCGGCCCGCGAGGTGATCTCCATCTGTCGGGGGTCCATCCCCTGCTGCAGATTGAACCGTTGCCGCAACGCTTGGATCCGATTTCCCACCTCCATATAGTCCGCCGGGGACCGGTCCCAGCCGGTGGCGGCATTCAGCCACTCGAACAGGGGGAAGCGGTGCGCCCCCAGATAGGCGCCGAACATGCACACCCCGGCCGCGTTGATCAACTGATGGTAGCGAGAGACGGCGGCCGCCTTCTGCCCGTTCTCGGCACTGGGCAAGAAGCGGGAGGACTTGGTCGAGAATAGGGGCGGTCGCGGTAGTTGGGGCAGCTTTCGCCACAACTGGTAGCTGTCGTAGTAGATCCAGCCGCCCTGGGTGTGACGGCCGGGGGTGGGGTCGACCACCGCGTGCAACGCCAGACCTGGATCCAAACGGGGGTCGTGCAGGGCTAGTTCCTGCCCTCCCGCCTGCACCGCCCAAACCTCCGATCCCCCGCCCAGCTTGCGCGCGGCTTCTGCTGATCCGTCGGCTAATAGGTCGCCAATGCCCTCTCGGGCGATCATCTTACGGACCAGTGCCACCATCGCCGGTCCATTGCTCCAGCGCAGATCGATCCCGTCCAGATCCGTTTGTGTCAACACACCGCGTTCCCGGCACTCCATCGCCCAAGCGATCGTCCCTCCGGCGGAAATGGTGTCCATCCCGGCCCGGTTCAAGAGGTCGTTGGCCGCAAAGACGGCGTTTAGGTCCGTATTCAACAGCAGGGCAGAGAGAGAAGCGACGGTCTCATACTCCGGTTTGTGTTCCAGCTCCTCTGTTCGCCGCAGCAGGCTGCCGCAGCCCAGCGGGCAAGCCGCACAGTGATAGCGGCATTCCTCCTGCGCCTGCAGTCGCGCCGGATCGATGCTGGCTGACATCCGCCGCGGGTAGTCGCGCTCGGACCCGGCCCAGTTTCGCACGGGCGCATCACCCCACTGCACGCTGGCTTCGCTCATGCCGGTGGTTCCCCAGCGGGCCAGCACCGGCAGTAGCAAGGCACCGTCCAGCCGAACGTAGGCGGGAAACACGCGCAGCAGGGCGCCCAGAAACGGGAGAATGCGTGACCCGGGCAGGGGGTACCGCCGCCGCACGTGGCGGGCGCAATTTTGGCTCAGCGCTTTCATTCGCGCAGGCTGGGCGCAGGCCACCGGTTTCGACCCGGCCAGCACCAGCGCTTTCAGCCGTTTGGCTCCCATGACTGCCCCCAAGCCGGACCGGGCCGCGATCCGCCCGCCCTCGTTGACGATCCCGGAGATCCACGATTGACGTTCCCCGGCCGGCCCGATGCAGGCGATCGAAGGGGATTTGTGCCGGGTCACGGTTCCGGCCAACATTCGCTCGCAGGTGACCGTATCCGTTCCCCAAAGGGAG
>JBGOWQ010000204.1:0-3187 GCA_041478715.1 Thermodesulfobiota bacterium
ACGGTACGGTGTGCGAGGTGAGCCAATACCACGAGGGAATTCAGTTCGACAGCGACATCCAGATCGTGCGCCAGGGAATCCTGCCAGCCAGCACGGCTTACGTCGGCAAGGTGCAGGTCACCCAGATCACACCGGAGATCTTCGTTTCTCCCCGGCCCACCGATCTGGTCTACCGCGCCAAGGGGGCTGAATTAGAGGACGCTCTCTCCTTCGCCCGGATGGCCCAGCGGATCCCGGCGGGCGTGATGCGCAACCAGCAACCCTTCTTCGTCAACTTCGAGTTCCTCAATGGCAGCAAAGGAGCGCACGTCTCCATCTCCGGCGTCTCTGGCGTGGCCACGAAAACGACCTACGCCTTGTTCCTGCTCTATTCCCTGCTGCACTACGACGGCACCGGTGCCGTTCCGCCCGCCGACCGGGCCAACGCCCACCTGATTGCCTTCAACGTCAAAGGGGAGGACATGCTGTTCCTGGACAAGCCCAATCGCCTGCTGACCGAGCGTGACCACGCGATCTATCAAAAAATGGGCTTGCCGATGCAGCCCTTCGACGATCTATCCTTCTGGGCGGCGCCGGCCGAGGGACTAGGTCCGCTGACCCCCGCCACTCAGCAGCGCAAGGAGGGAGTGGCTCCCTTCTGCTGGACGATGCGCGAGTTCGCCCAGGAGCAGTTGCTGCCCTTTCTGTTTGCGGATCCCGACCAGGAGACGGCCAATATGGCCGGTTGCATCAGTTCTATCACGGCCCGCCTGGAGAAGAAGGCCGAGCAGGACCGGGGCACCTGGGCCGGCATCCGGGTAGGCGATCGTTCCCTCACCGATCTCTATACCCTGATCGAGTCCTTGCGCGAAGATCTCGACGTCGCCGACAACGAGCGGACCTGGTTCGACCGGATCGAGCACTCCGCCACGATTTACGCCTTCTTGCGCAAGATGCGACTGGCGGCGGAGGCCCTGAAAAACCTGGTGCGCTCCGACGTGGAATTGCCCAACCCCTACAAGATCGACTTCGATGCCCATCGCCTGACCATGATCCATCTCTCCGGCTTGAAACCGGTGGCCCAGAAGTTCATCGTCGGTTCCACCCTGAAACGGCTGATGCGGCAAAAGGAAGCGCAGGGAGCTCGCCCCTACTACTTTCTCTTGCTGGACGAACTGAACAAGTACGCCCCCCGCGAGGGCAAGAGCCCGATCCAGGATGTGCTGCTGGACATCGCCGAGCGCGGCCGCAGCCTAGGGGTGATCCTGATCGGCTGCCAGCAGTCCGCCAGCGAGGTGGAGAAACGGATCTTGACCAACGCCAGCATCAAGGTCAACGGTCGCCTGGACGTTGCCGAAAGCCAGAGCAAGGAGTATGACTATCTTTCCGGCGCCTTCCGCGTGCGCTCTACCATCATCAAGCCGGGGACGATGGTCCTACACCAGCCGGACATCCCCGCACCGGTGCTGGTGAACTTTCCGATGCCGGCCTGGGCCACCCGCCGGGAGGAATGGGCCGATGAGAACTTGGAGGAAGACGTAAAGAAGCTGCTAGAGCGATTTTAAAGCATCGGGGTCCCTACTCGGCACGCCGAGAGGCTATACAAGGTGAGCCAGAGGAATGGGATCGTCAACCTCGTGTCAAATTATTTGACTAGGTAACAGAACCGATAGTCTTTCCCTCGACAAAGATCTCACCGAATCCAAATTCGCCCGCTGGTCTGGCGTGCCTACTACAAAACGACCACGGAGGAGCTGCTGCCCTCCCTCTACGATTTACTCGGCGCCAAGATCCCGGTCGAAATCAATACCCCTTAACCCTTTCCGGAACGGCGCTTCACCGGAAGTGTTTCCTTTTTACTCCCGGGTTTCCCCTGGCGAGATCCACCGGATACCTTGGCGACCCCTCCTGCCGGCGGTCGCGGGCTTTCATCCGCCACCGGCGGTTTCGGTGGAAGGTTAGGTTGCAGGCTTCCACCACTAGGGGATTGCTTGGCCCCGCAATGGGGGCAGAAGGTCTGATCTTGCCGGATCTCCTTGTCACAAGCGGTGCATTTCTTTTTGGGACAGGCTTCCGCCGCCGGGGCTTCCGTAGCTGGAGTCATCACCCGCGCTTCCTGCTTGGCGCCGCACTTGGAACAGAAGGTCTGCTCTTCGTCGATCTCCGCCGTGCAGGCCGGGCACTTCTTCAGGCCCTTCAGCTGGCGGATCTTCTCCTGCACGTCCTCGATCCCTTGCCGCACCTTCGCGATTTCCTGGCAAGGGGCCACCAGCTCATCGTCGACTTTCTCCCCACGGGCAAATTTCTGGTAAATGAGTGCGCCGATATCACTCTCCAGTTTTTCGATCTTCTCTTCTTCCCGCGCCGCCTGCCGGTTCAATTTGGTCGTTCCGAGATACCCGCCAACATCCTTCAAGATATCCATTGCAGCTCCTCCTTTACTTGATGCCCTTATAATACTGCCATTCCATGGTTTTCCCACTCTATCGGGATGCTGAAAAAACGACGATAGGGACAAGAGCTGAATACAGAACTAATGGATCCGTCCCCTGGAACACCAGTCCGCGATTCCGGTTTCGTTACGGCAGCGGCAGCACCTTCAAGTTATCAAACAGTACGGTCGCTTGCGGTGTGTCGAAGGTGCGAACGAACAGGCCAACACCGCCGCTGGCATAATTATACCGATCCCAGGTGTAATCGACCTCTTCGCCGTTGATCGATACGACGGCTGTTTTGTGCAAGTTTCGCTTGAGGTTCGTACGGACAAGTTGAAGAGGATTCAAGCTTCGATAGGATGATTCCGCGCCTCTTGGGCTTCCTGGTTGGGAGATCCCATTCTCTCAGCGATGGACTTCTATGGAGTATGGGAGATGGAATCCCCCTCCGCCTTGATGGTCGTCTCGGGCATGCTTGCACTGGGCGGTATTGGTCACGGTCCCGGTTCCTTCTGCGACGCGCCACAACTCGAGCAGAAGGACATTCGCCCGTCGATCGCCGCCCCGCAATTGCTGCAGAAGTGAGTCCCTTGTGACCCTCCAGGGGGTGGAGGTGGAGTTGCTCCCGCTGATGGCGGTCTGTACCCGGTCTTCGGTGGCCGGCGTCGAATTAGCAATAAAAGGATGATCACTAGAATCAACAGCACCGCACCACCGGCGATAGCAACGATCGCCCACCAGGGGAACCCACCTCCTTCTGTGGTGGCAGGTGG
>JBGOWQ010000228.1:0-3007 GCA_041478715.1 Thermodesulfobiota bacterium
GCTCCATCGAGCCTGCAAGAAGCCTTAGGTGCCGGCCCATTTCACATCGATTTGACTGAGGTTGCACTGCTGGATTCGCTGCACCAGCCCATCGCAGAGATGAGAGATGCAATGAATCTGGCAAGTTTGGCTTTCGGAGCGGATCGCACGTGGTTCCTGGTCAACGGAAGCACTGCTGGTGTTCATGCCATGTTGCTAGCAGTCCTAACAGAAAAAGAGGAGGTGTTGATTTCCCGCGATTGTCACCTTTCCGCTATCGGGGGGTTGATCCTTTGCGGTAGCCGTCCACAGTATATCTTTCCCACTTGGGACCCGGATTGGCATCTTTTCTTGCCGGCTGAGGCATCCCTTATCGCGGATGCATTCCAATTGTATCCCGCTGTAACGGCGATTTTCCTCACGTCTCCCAGCTATTTCGGCATTGCCAGCGATCTGGAGGCCGTTGTTCAGATTGCAGCCGCTAGAGGTTTGCCCATCCTAGTCGATGAGGCGCATGGCGCCCATTTTGCCTTCCATCCTGCTTTTCCAAGACCCGCGATGGCATCGCGAGTTGATCTATCTGTTCAGAGTGCGCACAAAACCCTGACAAGTCTCACACAATCGGCACTCTTGCACTGGAAACGAGGGCGGGTCGATGAAGAAAAAGTACGGGCTGCGCTCGATATCTTGCAAACGAGTTCGCCATCGTATCTCCTGGCGGTTTCTCTTGACGCCACACGCTGGCAAATGGCGAATGAAGGCATAAAACTCTGGCAATCAGCTATCGAATTAGCCGCGGAAGCCCGGGAGCAAGTGAACCGGATCGATGGTCTGCGGTGTTTGAATCCCAACGATTTGCCGGAAGGGGGGTATGCACTGGATCCCACAAAGCTACTAGTTGATGTATGGCGTTTGGGGATTGATGGTTTTCGAGCGGCCCGGATTTTGCAGGGATTCGGCGTGGATGTCGAATTAGCCGATCCCTGGCACGTCCTGGCCGTCTTCAGTGTCGCGGATACCACAGGTAGCCTGAAACGATTGCTCCTTGCTCTAGAAAAGCTGGCCGAATTCGTCCCGGATTCCAGATCCCGCTTCGATGGTTTGAGCTTGCCTTCACCTCCCAGACCCGTTTCGTTCTTGACGCCCCGCCAGGCTTTCTCTTCTCCATGCGATCGAGTGCCCCTTTCCGAAAGCAGAGGACGGATCGTCGCCAGGTCCCTCACCCCCTATCCACCAGGAATCCCGGTTCTGGTTCCAGGTGAAAGGATCGATACCGATACCATCGAATATCTCCTTCTCTGGCAGCGATTGGGTGCCCGGATCCTTGGTATGGAAGGAGAAGAGTTATGGATCAGAGTCGTCCATTAAGTGCATCTGGCGAGAAATGTGGCCTTCATTAGAAGATAAGATGGCAGGCGGATTGAACATTTCAAGCAGGTTGATCGCGAGAGGTGACGCCATGGGTGGAAAATGAATACAATCGTGAGAGATTTTGCCTTGGCTGGTGACGGAAAGGAGTCTTGAAATGAATATTGTGTCCGGAAATCCGCTGAGTATGGTTGATCCTGAAGTCAGTGAGATCATACACCGGGAAGAGAATCGCCTCCGGAACAAGTTGGAGCTGATTGCGTCAGAGAATTATGCAAGCCGTGCCGTGTTGGAAGCTCAAGGTTCTGTCCTCAATTTGAAATATGCGGAAGGTTATCCCGGGAAGCGATACTATGGTGGTTGCGAGTACGTGGATCAAGTAGAAGAACTAGCCCGGGAAAGAGCCAAGCAACTTTTCGGTGCCGATCATGCCAATGTTCAGCCGCACGCCGGAGCCCCCGCAAACATAGCAGTATACATAGCCCTGGTGCCCCTGGGAGAAAAAATCATGGCTCTCAATTTGACCGACGGCGGGCATCTGACGCATGGAAGCTCAGTGAACGTTTCCGGCAAATGGTGGAAATTCATTCCCTACGGTGTACGGCGCGAAGATGAACGCATTGACTACGATCAAGTCCGAAACCTAGCGCGAGAACACTGCCCCCGCCTCATCGTAACCGGTGCTACAGCCTACCCTCGCGTAATCGATTTTGCCCGATTCCGGGAGATTGCGGATGAGGTTGGCGCCTATTTCATGGTCGATATGGCTCATATTGCCGGCTTGGTCGCAGCCGGAGTTCACCCTTCTCCCGTACCTTACGCACATGTCGTGACCTCCACTACTCACAAAACACTTCGCGGTCCTCGTGCGGGAATCATTCTGTGCCAATCCAACCTTGCCAAGGAAATCGATAGAGCGGTTTTTCCCGGCTTGCAGGGCGGGCCATTAATGCATGTGATCGCCGCCAAGGCCGTCTGTTTTAAAGAAGCGATGACGGAAGATTTCAAACAGTACCAGCAGCAAGTGGTCCGTAACGCATCAACCCTGGCGCAAGGCTTAGAAGATGAGGGATTCCGGCTAGTTTCGGGGGGAACAGACAACCACTTAATGCTGGTCGATCTCACGACTAAAGGGATCACCGGAAAGGATGCCCAATTCCTCTTGGATTCGGTGGATATTACGGTCAACCGAAACACGATTCCGTTTGAGCAGTTAAGCCCGTTCGTAACATCCGGGCTCCGGCTGGGGACACCTGCGCTTACCAGCCGCGGCATGATGGAGGGTGATATGTCGGATGTCGCTCGATTGTTTAGTCAAGCGATCACCTTTCGAGATGATCCGGCAGCTTTGGACAGAGTTCGGAAAGGCGTCTGCGAGCTGACTTCCCACTTTCCTCTTTGGTTTTCGTGATGAACAACGCAACGGTCGTCAGCCATCCTTTAATCCAGCACAAACTTGGTCTGCTTCGTGACCGTCATACCGAAACAAAGGAATTCCGCGAACTGGTCGAGGAGATCAGTATGCTACTGGCTTATGAAGTTTTCCGTGATCTCCCCGCCACCGCTGTTCCGATTGAGACGCCTTTGGCAAGCACTTCCGGTCGAATGATTGACGGGAAAAGTATCGCTGTGATCCCGATCCTCCGTGCGGGTTTGGTCA
>JBGOWQ010000141.1:0-4346 GCA_041478715.1 Thermodesulfobiota bacterium
AGATTGGCCATCCCGATTTGGCTGATCTGATCCGCGAGCGTTTCGGCTCGCGCGGATAGAAGGAGGAAGCGATGAACCGTGACCTGAAGGGCAGAGACCTTCTCTCCCTGATGGACTTGGGCCGGCAAGAGATGGAGCTGGTGTTCGACACCACCCGGATGTTGAAGACCGCCCGCAAGACGGGCCAACTCTCCCGCCTATTGGAGGGGAAGACCCTGGGGATGGTTTTTCAAAAGACGTCCACCCGCACCCGCGTTTCCTTTGAGGTAGCGATGACCCAGCTCGGTGGACACGCTCTATTCCTTTCTGCCAACGATCTGCAACTGAAAATCGGGGAGACGATCGCCGATACGGGGCAGGTGCTGGGTCGGTATCTGGATGGCATTATGGCTCGGGTCTATGCGCACCAGGATGTCGTGGACCTGGCGGCAGGATCCGAAGTGCCCGTGATCAACGGCCTGTCCGACTTCACGCATCCCTGTCAAGGACTCACCGATTTCTATACCGTGCTGGAGCACAAGGGAAAGCTGGAGGGGTTGACCCTGGCCTATGTCGGCGATGGCAATAATGTGGCGCACTCCCTGGTTCTGGGCGGCACCAAACTCGGCTTGCACATCCGACTGGGTACGCCTTCTCATTTTCGACCCGCGGAGTTGGTGATAGCAAGGGCGACCGAATATGCGCGCGATTCCGGGGGTTCGCTGGAGATTTTTGATGACCCCAGGCAGGCCGTTTCCGGTGCGGACGTCGTTTACACTGACACCTGGGTCAGCATGGGTCAGGAGAAAGAGAAGGAGGAGCGCTTGCAGGTGTTTGCCCCCTACCAACTCAATCAGCAACTCTTGGCGCAAGCAAAGCCCAATGCGATCGCGATGCATTGTCTCCCGGCTCACCGTGGCCTGGAGATCACCGACGAAGTGATGGACGGACCGCAGTCGGCCATCTTTGACCAGGCGGAGAACCGCCTGCACGTGCAAAAAGCGATCCTGGCTCTACTTCTTTAGGTTCAATCGGCGGGCGGCTGATGATCCGCCTTGCGCTTGACGGAAAGGCGACACGATGGGTTCCTTCTGGCAGTGGTTAGAGGATTTCTGGGGGAAGATCCAGATCCCTTCCCTCTGGCTAAACCTGTTGGATGTAGTGTTGATCGCCTTCCTTTTTTATATCCTATTCGTCCTGATTAAGCGCACGCGTGCCTTGCAACTGTTCCAGGGATTGGCCATTGCCTTGATCGTGATGTTGATTGCTTCGTTGGCAGCAGGGGCGCTCAGTTTAATCACGCTGGAATGGTTGTTGCGGACGATCGTGACCATGTTCGTCGGGACTTTGCCCCTGGTGCTGGCCGTGATTTTCCAGCCGGAACTCCGCCATTTTCTTTCCCGGATCGGAAGGGGTCGGTTTCGCAGTCCCCTGGCCAGGCAAAAAGACTGGATCGATGAAATCTGTACGGCGGCGGCATCGATGAGCCAAAAGCGGATTGGCGCTCTAATCATCCTGGAGCGAAAATCCGGGCTGGCGGAATTGGTCGCGCAAGGTGTGTTGATGGACTCTCTGCTTACCTCTGAGGTTCTACAAGCGATCTTTTACCCAAGATCGCCGCTGCACGACGGAGCGGTGCTCATTCACGGTAACCGGATTGAAGCGGCACGGGTGATGATTCCGATGGACGAATCGGCCGATTTGCCGAAAGACCTGGGCACTCGCCATTTGGCTGCCCTGTCGGTCACGCGAGATAGTGACGCCATTGTCGTCGTCGTTTCCGAGCAAAGCGGAGCCATTTCGGTCGCGGCCGGGGGACAGTTGCAGCGAGATGTCTCCCTTCCGGAATTGCGCAATCGACTGGTGCAAGACTTTACATTTGTAGGGCGTGTCCGGTGAAACGTTTCTTGCGGTTCTTTACTCACAACTGGGATCTCAAGCTGCTCTCCGTGGTCCTGGCCCTAGTGCTTTGGGTGTATGTCGTGTCCGCAGAAGCGCCTCAATTGGAGCGGGTCCTGACGGTGCCGGTGGAGACAGAGAACATGGGACAAGACCTTTCCCTGGCCGAGACCCTTCCCTCGGTTTCGATCCGGATCCGAGCCTCTGTGCGGGTGGAGGTTGGTTCGGAAAATATCCATGTTTTCGTCGATCTGGCGGGGAAAGCCGCCGGACAATTCCTGTCGCCCGTTCAGCTGAAGCCGATTCCGGGCGCCACTTTGCTGGAAGCCAACCCCGATCAGCTTCTGGTGCAGCTGGAGAATGTGGAAACGACCACCTTGCCGGTGGAAATTGTCTTCCTGGGACGACTGCCCCAAGGGCTAAGTCTGGGTCAAGACCAAATCGTGGAGCCCAACACCATTTCCTTGCAAGGCCCACACAGCATCGTAGTCCTAGCGCGACGAGCCCTGGCCGCGGTTGATCTCACCGATTTGTCCAGCTCCGTTTCCCAGACGGTGAATGTCCGCATTCTGGACCAGGCAGGCAAAGAGTTGCCGGTAAAAGTCAGCCCGGAAACCGTCAAAGTCTCCATTCCGGTGAATCGGGAATCCCTGATCAAGACGGTGCCAATCACACCGCGGATCGTAGGTTCCCCCGGATCCGGCTTCGTCATTCGTTCGGTGACGGTGGAGCCGGCCATCGCGACACTGGAGGGGACATCACAGTCCTTAAATTCCATCCTTGCGATTTCCACGGTGCCGATCTCGGTAGACGGAAGGCGGGAATCGTTTACGGAATCGGCCGATCTCGATATTGGCCAACTGCAAGCCGGCTTGCTGACGGAAAGCGTTGTGCAGGTGACCGTGGAATTGGCGGAAGCCGCCCAGGCCGAGTTTGAAGTAACGGTCGAATCCTTGGATGCGTCTTGGCCGGCAGCCATGGACCCACCCCAAATACAGATCACGGTGATCGGACCGAAGTCGGAGGTCGAATTCCTGCGCCCGTCTGATTTCCTGGCGGAAGTGAATCTGAAAGGTTTGGTGGAGGGAGAGTATTCCTTGCCCCTGCGCGTCACGGTCCCCATCGGAATCACGCTGCTGGACACCAGTACGACCACGATCGGAGTGAAACCTTACCCATGAGTACTCGCATTTTCGGCACGGATGGCGTCCGCGGGATTGCCAACCGGGAATTAACCGCCGATCTCGCGTTAAGAGTGGGACGCGCCTTGGGATTATTCCTCAAGCAAAACCAGGAAGACCCTCTGGTCCTTGTGGGCAAGGATCCCCGCCTTTCCTCCGATATGATCGAAGCTTGCTTCAGCGGAGGGGTACTATCCAGCGGCACCCGGGTGGGTTTGGTCGGAATTGTCCCCACCCCGGCCCTCTCTCTGCTGGTGCAAGAGTATGCTGCCCAGGCGGCCGTGATGATTTCTGCCTCGCATAATCCGATCGAGGACAATGGGATCAAAATCTTCGGGGCCAATGGGATGAAATTGACCGACGACGAAGAGGATCGAATCGAGGAAGTCTTCCGCGGGTTGGCGTATGTGGGACCCCGCTTTCCGGCGGCTTTGGCCCGGTTTGACCTGGCTCCGGGACGCTACCTGGCGTTTCTCCGCCATCAAGCACCCACTAAACTGACGGGTCTCCACGTAGTTTTGGATTGCGCCTGGGGTGCCACCAGCCCCTTTGCGCCGGCTCTGTATGAAGAGCTCGGTTTCCAGGTGACCGCCCTCAATGCTTTGCCGGATGGATCCAGGGTGAACGTTGACTGCGGCGCCACGGTTCCCCAGTTGCTTGCCGATACGGTATTGCGCTACCGGGCAGACCTGGGTTTTTCCTTTGATGGAGATGGTGACCGGTTGATGGCGTGCGACCGCGAGGGCCGGATACTCGACGGAGACGCCGTGCTCTGTGCCTACGGACTGCAGCGACTGGCCCAGGGGACTCTTCCTGGGCAAGCCGTCGTGGGCACGGTGATGAGCAATTTGGGCTTGGAGCTGGCATTGGCTCGCAGCGGCGGCAGGCTTTTGCGGGCCAAGGTGGGGGATCGCTACGTGCTGGAACAGATGTTGGAAAGCGGGGCAGTGGTCGGCGGGGAACAATCGGGTCACATCATTTTTTTGGAAATGGCCCACGCCGGAGACGGGATCCTGTCATCCCTGGTGCTGCTACGGCTGATGGAGGAAACCAGTCTCGACCTCAGCGATTTGGGTCAGGAACTGGTCAGGGTACCCCAATTCCTGCTGAATGTACCCGTGGAGCACAAAGAACTGCTGTTTGAGGACCCCGTGATCACCGAGGCGGTTTTTCTGGCCGAAGATCGACTAAAAGGCCACGGGCGGGTACTGGTGCGTCCCAGCGGTACGGAAAAACTGGTTCGAGTGATGGTGGAGGCCATGGAGACCAGCGAAGCGGAAGCGGAAG
>JBGOWQ010000233.1:0-2947 GCA_041478715.1 Thermodesulfobiota bacterium
AGCTGAAAAATCCGACCGAAGTCCTTCTCTGGGATTCCGGGGCCATTGTCTGCTACGGAGAAGATCCACATTTCGTCTTGCTCCTGACATGCCACCCGGATGGTCCCTTCCGGTTTGTCCAGGTATTTGATGGCGTTGCTGATCAGGTTCTGGAAGACCTCGCTCAGGCGGGTTTTCTCTGCGCGGATCTGGGGAAAGGTTCCATCGATTTCGATGGAAATGTGGGGTGGCGGGGCCAACAAATCGACGATTTGACGAACCAACTCGCGAGTGTCCAGCAATGTTTTTTCTTCGTTGGCGCGACCGGCACGGGAATACCGTAAGATCCCGTTGATCAAGTCGTCCATCCGCCGCACCCGCTCCCGCACCAGCCGCATCTGCTGTTGCGCTTTCTCCCCCATTTTGTCGCCATAATCCTGCGCCACCCAGCCAACCAGGGTGTCAATCCCGCGCAGGGGAGCTTTCAAGTCGTGTGAAACCACGTAGGCAAAGTCAGAGAGCTCGCGATTGGAGCGTTCCAACTCTTTCAGCAATTTGTCTTGCCTTTGCTCGGCCCGCTTACGCTCAGTGATGTCCGAACCCACGCAGATAAAACCGAGCTGGCCACTTTCCCGCTCCCGCACCGTGGAGACCGATATCACCACCGGCACGCGTTTCCCGCTCTTCGTCAACAGCAGGGTTTCGGAATTCATCCGCGTTTTCATGTCCAAGTCGTAAGGCCGTTTTCCTTGCAGCACGTCCGTTTCCCATTGTTGGCCGGGGAAAATCTTGCCGACGGGGTGGTTGGTCAATTCCCTTTGGTCGTACCCGAGCAATTGGAGGGCAGCCGAATTGGCGGTGGAGATCTTCCAGCCGGAATCGATTAGAAACAGGAAGTTGGACATCGTTTCGATGATGTCCTTGGCCGCCCGGGCCGGGGTTAACACGAACAATTTGTATTTCCAAATTCCCCAGCCGATGAAAAGGATCCCCAAGCTGAGTGAGGTATGCGTGATCTCGGGAATCCGGATGTCCAATTGGGGTAACAACCCGTCTGCCAACACGGCCGCCAGGATCGGGATGCTGAAACCAAAAAGGATGTAGAGGGCCTGATCCTTCTTGATCCCTTCCGTGCGTCGAATCTTGCGCCAATAGAACCAGAACAGAACAAGGGCAAACAGAGCGGAGAGAGTGCTCCAGGTACCGTTGAAGTACCAGAGGAAAGTGCCGGGCGCCGACGCATAGGTCCAGCCCCAATAGGCCTTGGTCACATCGGTGGTTTGATAGCCATTGACCAGGGTGATGATGGTAAAGGCCACCGCTGGCCCATACAGCAGCAAATACGTCCACCATCGTTTCAGCCAGCGATCCTTCTCTGTGTAGGCCAAAGCGAAATGCAACAGCAGGGAAAGCTGAAGTGGCCAAAACGCCGAAGTTTGCATCCAAAAAATCGCCTGGCTGACGCTTTCCGCCTGACGATAACCGTACTCAGTAAAGGAGACATAGGCGATCACGATGCAGAGCAGCGTGAAGATCTGGTTTAGCCGGTTGGAACGGTCCTGGTTGTAAATGAACAGCCCCATGGCAAAGCAAATCACCGCGGCCAATAGCGAACCAAACGCGAACCAGCTCATGTCCACTATTTCCCCCCTCTCGTACTGTTCACCCTAAACTTAGGATTCCGAATGTCGTGCTTTCAGCAAGGCGGGAATGGTTTTGGCCGGCAAGGGTTCTCCCAAAAAGAACCCCTGAGCCATCGCACACTCCATTACTTCCAGCAATTTCAATTGGGAATCGGATTCCACACCCTTGGCAATCACTCTCATCTGTAGCTGTTGGGCCTGTTTGGCAATCGCCTGGACGCGCGTCAGTGCGGCCGGATTTCCCACCAGAGCCTTCATCAGGGAAATGTCCAGTTTGACCTGGAAGATACCCGCCTCTGCCAGTTGCTGCAGGGAAACTTCGCCGGTGCCGTAGTTGTCTGCGATAACCGGCAGGCCGGCGCTGCGCAGTTCATTTACGGCTCGTTGAGCATAATCCCAATCCGTTGTCAGGGCCTTCTCCTTGATTTCGACGGGTAGAAACCGGGGCAGGAGCTGATGGGCATCCAGATGTTGCTGCAAAGAGGAAACCAATTGCGGAGTGCGGAATTGCAGCTCGGACATATTCACGGAGACGGCGATCGTACCGACCCCGTCCGCCTTCCACTGTTCCATTTGCCTGCAGACGGTCTCCAGCATCCATTGGCCCACCTGCAGGATGAATCCACTGTGCTCCAATTCCGGGATGAACTGAACCGGCAACACCAGACCAAATTTCTTCGTCTGCATGCGCAATAATGCTTCCAAGCCGACCAGCAGGAGCGGTTTAATCTGATAGATCGGTTGAAAATAGACAATGAACTCGCCGTTCTCCAGGGCTTGGATCATTTTATGTTCCATGGCCTGAGGATTGACTGAATCCACTGTGGAACGCGGGGCGCCGGACGTCCAATCGGGTGGGGTCGACGTCATCATTGGATCCAGATTACCACTCTTGGCACCCGTTTGAGATTTGAGATTTGAGATCTGAGATTTCAGAGGCGCCGGCGAATGGAACTTGACCGTTTGTTGCAACCATTCCAGCAGAAAGAACTCGGGAGCTCCTCCTGGCCATCAGGGTGAGAGACATTCTTTCTCGTGTCTCATCCCCTTTTTCCCCAAGTGAGTGCAGCTCTACCGTTTAGAACACAACGCCCTCTTTCGGAATCACTGCAAAAGGAACCTAACGGATCGGTCGGATCGCGTTTGTTGTCTGTGTGCAGGTTTGTGATTCTCCGATTCACGATGCCAGCGCTCTGTCTCTCTCGCTATTTCCGATCTTCACTTCGTACTCCCCTACCCGATACTGACGTTCTTTCCGATGGTTTGATTGTACCGCATTTCGCCGGATTGCCTTATTTGCTGTAGCGGGCAGCCGAAGCTTCGAC
>JBGOWQ010000262.1:0-2637 GCA_041478715.1 Thermodesulfobiota bacterium
CGACTTGATTGCCATCCTGGACTCGGAGACGGGAGAGCCGATCCGCACCGATATCATGAAATATGGCTACCGCGGGACGATTTTACTGATCCCGGCGCATGAACGAATGCGTACAGCCAAGGGGATCCAGATTTTTGGCCCCCGGCACTTCGGTTATGACCTCGACTACCAACCGGTCGAGAAACTGAATGAAGACATGAAACGGAGGGACGGATGATGAACGAAAAGGTCAGGGGACTGCTGGAAGAGCATGCCGTCCGTCAATTGGTGCGAGCAGTATTGGCGAGCCCATACATCGAGAAGAGCGACTTGGCCGACCGATGCGGCGTACCCGCTCCAGACCTGGAAAAAACCCTCACCAGTCTGGTCGATCAGATGATCTTGCTTGAATTGGCCAGTCAGGCGGATTCCAGCATGGAATCCCGGGTGCCGAAAAAGATCTACTTGGTCAATCCGGAGATGGAGGAGGAAATCCGGGCCATTCTGATATGAAACCCCACCCGACGGACGCTCCCGTCTTCGACCGATTGGTGCGCTTCACCACCTTGCTGGAGCAGCAGGACTGCGACGCGGCGGTCGTGACCGGTCGAGGAAATGTCCGCTTCTTTTCCGACTTTCGCCTGAACCGCGTAGCGTCTGCCCTTTTAGTCGTATCGCGGCTGGGAGAAACCATTTTCTTTGTGGCGGGTTTGGATTGGCAGAGAGCGAAACTGGAATGCCCTCTGGCAAATGTGCAGGCCTACCCTGAGGATACGCCTAATCCCCTGGAAGCTCTGCGCACCGTCCTTCATGCTCCCTCCATTAGACGATTGGGAATCGAGAGCAGCCTTCCGTACGGCCATTGGCAATTCATCCGTAACCTGCTGCCCGCCGCTGATTTTATCCTGCTCGATCAGCAACTGCTTCGATTGCGGGCTGTCAAGGATCCGGTGGAAATTGGCCGTCTGAGGCAGGCGGCCCGAATTGCCGATCTGGCCATGCAAAAAGTGTTGGCCGCGGCCGTGCCGGGCAAGACGGAGCTGGAGCTGGTCGGGCTGTCCCGGATGACGCTGGCTGAGGAGGGTGCGGAGGATGAATCCTTCGAGTCGTTCATGATGTCCGGGGAACGAAGCTGGCTGCCTGGGCGGGTGGCTACTAGCAAGAAAATCGAGCAGCAAGAGCTGATCGTCTTCGACATGGGAGCGGTGGTTGGCGGATATTGCTCGGACATCACCCGGACCTTCGCCTTGGGCGGGCTGCGGGCAGAGCAACGGCACATCTTTCAAATCGCCTACGATGCCCAGCAGAAAGCGCTGGAGGCCGTGAAACCTGGCGTGGAGGCGCAAGCGGTCCACACCGCCGCCCGTAAAATTATCGTGGATGCCGGCTATGGTGATTTCTTCCCCCACCTCACCGGTCATGGACTGGGACTGGAAATCCACGAGCTGCCGATTCTCGATCGGCAAATGACAATCCTGCTGGAGTCGAACATGGTCCTTACGATCGAGCCCGGGATCTATCTACCGGGAGTCGGCGCCGCTCGGGTGGAAGACATGGTTCTGGTCACGCCGGGAGGATGCGAACTGCTGACGCATACCCCCAGGGAACTGGTTTAACGGGAGAACGGCATGGCTGTCTACGATATCCTGAAAAAATGGGGAGTGCGAGAATACCGGGAAATTGATCAAACAGCGATCCAGGAAATCACCCTCGGCGCGTCCATCCTGGCCACCGGCGGTGGAGGGGATCCGGAGATCGGGTACCTCTGGGCGTGTAATGTCCTGGCCGCGCGCAAACCGATCGTGATGATCTCGCCGGAAGACATGCCCGACGATGCTCTGGCGACCATCGCCGGTTGTCTGGGAGCAGCCCTGGTGTTGACCGAAAAAACGCCCAACGGCCAGGAGTTGCTGTGGTGCTACGATAAGCTCTTCCGCTACATGAGGCGACCGGTGGAGGCAGTGATCCCGCCAGAAGCGGGGGGGGTGAACACCCCAGTGCCAATGGCGGTGGCCGGCGTGGTGGGAATTCCGGTGATTGATGCGGATGGAATGGGCCGGGCATTCCCGGAATTGCAGATGACCTCTTTCTATATCAACGGGGTATCGCCGTCCCCCACGGTGGCTGCAGACGAGAAGGGGAATGTGACGATTGCAGACACCAAAGAGGCGCTGATGACGGAGAATATCATTCGCAACGCAGCGATGGCTTACGGGGGGATCTCGTGGATCGCAGGGTACCCGATGACCGGAAAGCAGATCAAGGAAACCGCGATTCTCCACTCGGTATCTAATGCCTGGAAACTGGGTCAAGCTGTCTTTAAGGCCCGCAAGGAACATGGGAATGTGATCGGACGCGTAGTCGAAATCACCGGTGGATTTGCCGTTTTCCAGGGGAAGATCGTGGACATTCATCGCCAATTCGGCGCGGAGAAAACGAAAGGCTTTTCCATGGGGACGATCAAAATGGAAGGAACCGGACCCGACAGCGGTCACAAAGCCGCTATCGGCTTTCAAAACGAGTGGCTGACCTTCCATCTCGATCAGGAGATCCTGTGCATGCCGCCGGATTTGATCTGCATTTTGGACTCGGAAACCGCGGAGCCGATCCGCACCGATATCGTCAAATATGGCTATCGAGGCACCGTCGTTTTGGTCC
>JBGOWQ010000048.1:0-7900 GCA_041478715.1 Thermodesulfobiota bacterium
GAGAAGAAAGCCGCATTGAACTGTACATCGGGTTCGTCCGGATAGAGTGGTAGATAACAGATCCGGGCTTCCACCAAGTCCTGGAAGAAGTGGGTACCAAAGGAAAGCTCTGGAACGTAGTCCTTCTTGCGTTGGGCAATTTCTACCAGCATGGCTGTATTGTTGATGTCGCTGTAACCAACCCGGACCCCTAACTTGATATCGCGACTCCCCCAACGACCGGGACCCATCAGAATGAACTTTCGGCGGGGCAGTCGGTTGTTGAGCTCGCTGATCACCCGTCCTACTTGCACCAGTGCCTCTAAGGTGGGCAGTTGATCGTACCCCTCCGGATCGACATAGATCAAATACTCGATATTTTGAACCTGTGCGGTCGTCACGTAGCGCCGGGCCGTGAACAGGATGTCCTGTGGGGGAATGTTATCCGGAATGGAAACGCTGAGAACACCCCCGGTATGACTCTGGGGACGACACTGAAGCAGATACAGCTTGTGAATATCGCCGTCGCAAGCGAACTCGATGTCCACCGGGAATCCCGTTGCGTCGTGCAAAATCCGTAGCATATCGCGAACCATCGGGATGAAGGGGCCGCCGGAAAGCAAACGCGCAAAGGTAACCACCGGTTGTCCCTCCGCCAGATTCACGAATGTACCGAACGGTTGGAAAAGCTGTCCATCGTTGTAGATAGAGACCACCTGGGAGAGTGCCGGAAATTCTGCTCCCACCATTTGAATCATCTTGGCCACAGGTACTGTTTCCAGCCGACGCGTTTCCAAGTTGATCACGTCCATGTTCTTTTGTGAGTACCATAAGGTTTCCTCCGGCTCGACATTCACCCGCAAACCTGGCTGACCTGGGCTGATCAATACCGGATAATCATCGCCGACACGGTCCACCGCCCGCGTACCCAAACCGGTAACCATCCGCACGATCCCATCCGTCTTTTGGATCCGTGGGGACCAGCGAAATTCGTTATAACTGAAAGCGACGCCGGCATAGGCTGGAAAAAAGTACTTGCCTACCCTTCGACCCACCGCTTCCTGGATCAATAGGGCCATCTCCTCATTGAAATCCAGCAGACCACGCTCCCGGCGGTATTCAATCGGATCCGGCGCAAATACACTGGCATACACTTCCAGGATGGCATCGATCAATGCTTCCAGCCGTTCCTTTTTGGGTCCCTGGTTGGCCAAGAACAGGCTTTTGTATTTTCCGGCAAAGGCAGCTCCCATGGTGTCTTCCAATAAACTGGAAGAACGAACGATCAATGGACAATCGCCCAGGTCGTCTAGGGCCAAGTTCAACCCGGCGATGATCCCGGCGGACAGCCGCGAGTTCTTGAAGATCTGTTCCAGGTAAGGGTATTCTTGCCGAATTTCCGCCGGATCGCGGTATTTGATGATCGGCAATTCCTCTAAGGCGTTGAAGTGGAGGAAATCCATGATGCAATCCGACGTCAAGTACCAGGTCCGGGGCACGGTAAGGTTGCGCAACGAAATCGTGTCCTTCTTCGCTGCCTGTAGGATCTTTGCCGCCCGGAAAAGACCGGCCGCCTTTCCGCCAAGCTTTCCATTACCGGAACCGGGTCCGGTGGTATGAGTCAGCACCTCGGCGAAATCCATCACCGACGTGTATTTCTTGGTGACATTGATGTAATCCAGATCGTCGCTAAAAAAGCGGCGGATCAGGGCTACTTTAGCTCCAATGGCCTCCTCGGGGGCCAGGTTCTTTTGCGCGTCGGGCATTTGAGCGAACCGGCGGATGGTATTCGAAATTTCCGCCAAGGATACGTCGCGTTTCTCGGTGGACATCGTCAGGAATCGGGCTTGCTCATTCTTCAGCCAGATCCCCACCATGGTCGTGATAATTTCGCTGTCGAGATTTTCGGCTGCGATCATGAATACTTCATCGATGAAACGGTAAAGCACAGCCGGGTCTATACGATGGATTGGCTCATTTTCGCCCGTCGGGCGGTCCTGTTCTTGAGAGTAGGAGTCCAGTCGCTTCATTAGGTCTTGCACCGAAGCGATATTGCGTTTGAAAAGGTAATTCATCATCTTGCGAGCGATCCGGTCCAGCAGGTCTGGATTGGTATCGCGCAACAGATCGACGATCACCTTCCATTCGGGTTTCGGTTCACTCATGGGCACGCTCCTTGCGGCTTTAGGATCCTTCCATCTCCCCGGCGCCCATCCATCCATACCTCCGCTTCCGCCGGCAGCTCCACCATGCAGACATACTCCCCGGCCTCCAGCACCGGTTGACGCTGCAGCCAATCCCAGTCAAGAAATCCATGCTCCGATGCCAGGGGGACGGTGAAGTAACCGATCCGCAATGAGGTCATGTTTTGAAAGAAATGGGATCCCTGGGAAGGATCCACGTTCAGATTCGGCAAGCTGGCTTCCACCATCACTTTCGCCCAGCTGATCTGGTCCCACTTCACTGGGATACCCAACCAAGGGTCTGAGGATCCCCATCGACCGGGTCCGATTAGAATGTAGGGGTGTTCCATTTTCTTCAGACGGGCATTGAAACGTCCGATTTCGGAAGCAATCCGTTCGCTCTGGGCCGGCTCGAACCGGTCTGGATGCACGAAAAGAATATGCCGCAATCCGTGCAGAATGCCGTTACCCAGGATCCGATCGCTGCGACAAAAGAGCGAATGGTCTGGAACGTCCGTCAGATTCACCCGCACCAATTCGTCATCCACCACCAGCGGTCGCACCTGTAGGAAACCGAACCGAGAGGGCAAGGGTTGCGGCTCACTGAAGGTGACGGCGAATTCTATCTCCACCGGGCAGGCCATCGCTTCTTGCGCGAGGGGCAATAATGCGGCCAGGATAGCGGAAAGAGGAAACACTTCACTCTTTAGGATATGCGCAAAACTGACCGCGCGCGGTCCAGGCGATTCGATTCCGTCCCACATCCTGTCATTTTCCGCGGAAAAAGTGGAACCCAGCCATGTGAGAATACCGTCTTCCTCCGATGCGTCCAAACCCAAACGGCAAAGAAACTGGTCCTCTTCCGCATAGGCGCTGGAGTAAGAAGGACGCAGGTCTACGGCATAAAATTGGCGCTGTGAGTTCTGCAGAATCTCTTTGGGCGTGTTGAATTGGGGGAGCACATGCGGATAGGCGGGTGTAAAGCGTAAGGTGATCCCGCCGTCCACGACAGTTTTTCCCAAGCCGAGCGCGACATCCACCACCCCATCTTCCGGCTTTGCAGCCTCCACCGGGTAGTAGTTGTACGAACGGGCCACACCGGAAAAATCCGGATAGAAACGCCAGCTGTGCCTATGGCCCACGACTTCTTGAATGATCACCGCCATTCCCTCTTCTTCCGGTCTGTGCCCGGTGGATTCGATGTAAGACTTGGCTTGTTGATAGTAGGTGGAGGCATAGACCAATTTGATGGCGTTGGCCAACGTCAGAAAACGGCTATCCAGGTCGGGTTGATTGTTGGGGATCATTTTGGTGATATAAATACCGGCGAATGGCTGATAGAGTGCATCTTCAAGTAAGCTGGAGGAACGTACAGCCAAAGGGCCATCGCTATCGCGGATGAAATGCCTGAGATCGCCCACCAAGTCTGGCGGCAATTCTGCCGCAAGGAAGGCGCTGGCAACCTGCATATCGGAGGATTGGCACAAGGTCCGTTCCAGCAATCGATTGCTGCGGACGAAATCCTGGAAGATGTCCGTTGCCAGGACGAGGGTCTTTGGAATATCCACTGTTACGCCGGGAAAGTGATCGGATGGCCAGTTCGTGGCCAGGATCTGATCCATGAAGGCCAATCCGCGCGCTTTTCCACCCATCGATCCTTCTCCGATGCGGGCGAAACGCCACCCAGCAGATGCCAGCCGGCGCGAGTAGGGGAGGACATTCCCTCGTTGCACCCTTTGGGTTTGATCCTTCAACGCCCCTTCGATTGCTTGACGAAGTTCCAGCCCCGCGATCTCCGGCGGAAGCGATTGCAGGAACCGGACCAGCTCCAATTCCGTCCGAGCCCACAGCCAACGAAGCAGATCCCCCTGCTGGAATTTTTCCCGTAGGATTTCTACCGGAAGGCTACTGATGGTAGAGGTCAGGGATTGAAGATTCGGAATGCGGGCGATTTCCTGATGGTCGGCATGAAAGACCAAATCACCGAAGCCAAAGCCTTCTGACAGGTTTTGGCGCAAATCACTCAATAATGTCGGGGAAGTTTTTCGCAAAAAGGGAACGCCCAACTCCCGGGCCTGGACCTCTGCTTGTGGTTCCGAGGATTGTAGAACGAAAGGCAAATACGGGTATTGCTGACGAATTTGTTGCACAAACTGCACGCCCGCCAAGGGATTTGCCTCGCCATCCCGTGGGAACCGAACATCAGAAATGATACCCAGCAAAGAATCCTGAAACTGCTGGAAGATGGCCCAAGCTTCTTCGTAGGTACCGGCCAGATGAACCCGTGGCCGGCCGCGCTGACGTAACATCCGCTGGGTGTAGGAGAGGGTTTCTGCCAACAGGTGCGATGTTTGATCCCACAATTCATCGTAAAGGATCGGCAGATACGAAGAATAGAAAGGAAGTGAATCTTCGATCAACAGAAGGTTTGGTACCCCTAGCAAGTGGGTATCGTGCCGGGCGTTCTTCCGGTCTTCGATGTATTGAAAGATGCCGACGAGGATCTTACCGTCCCCCTGCCAGAGAAAGATTTTCTCGACCGATCCATTCTGGTCATGATCCAATAGGCGCGATAACTCCGGAGTTTGATACGCCAGAATGACCACCGGTAGGTCCGGTTGAATGCATTTTACTTCCTGACCGAAACGGTAGGGATCCATGTCTCCCAACCGTTGCATCGCCACCACCAGGTCGAATGGTTCTTGTCGGATCCGGTCAAGCGCTGCTTGCCCACCGGCCACGCGAGCGAGGCTCGGTACATAACCCATATCCCGCAGCTTGTACGATTGGTTCAGCAAGTCGGCCAAACGACCGTCTTCCTCCAAGGTGAACGCATCGTACAGGCTGGCCACTAACAGCACGCGGCGCACCTTGTAGGGCATCAACCACTCGAAAGGAGAAGGCTCCAAAGAGTCTAGGCGAACGTGCATGTCTCAATCATACAAGAGAAACGAAAGGGGCGCGGAGTGCTCCGCGCCCCTGTAGATGCATTGAACCTGACTTTTAGACCCAGCCGCGCAGCTTGCAGGCCTCTGCTACCCGTTGAATGGCAATCATGTAGGCTGCATCCCGCATGTAGACCTTTCGATCGCGTGCCAAGGCGGAAACCTTGAGATAGGCATCGGTCATCTTGGTGTCGAGCTTCGCTAGGACCTCATCCTTGGTCCAGAAATAATTCTGGTTGCATTGGACCTGTTCGAAGTAGCTACAGGTGACACCGCCGGCATTCGACAGGAAATCGGGAATCACAAAAATGCCGCGTTGTTTGATGATCTCATCTGCTTCCGGCGTGGTGGGACCATTGGCGCCTTCCACAATCAGCCGAACGTTCTTGTGCATGCGCGGGGCGGTTTCGGACGTCACTTGGTTCTCCATGGCCGCCGGAAACAGTATTTCCACATCTTGCTCGATCCAAGCTTCCCCCTCAATCACCTCGTAGCCGAGCTCCTTGGCTTGCTTCCGATCGATGCCGCCGAAACGATCGGTGATTTTCAGTAGTTCCTGGAGATTGATACCGCTCAATTTGCGGAAGGTATAGGACTTTTGGTCCTGCTGGTCCCAACAAGAGACGCAGATTGGCGTTCCACCCAGCTTGATATAGAGCTCTAACGCAAATTGGGATACATTACCGAAACCCTGGAAGGCCGCTCTGGTTTTCTTGATGTCGATCCCCATCTCATGCAGAGCTTCCCGCATCACATATATGCACCCATACCCGGTCGCTTCGGTGCGGCCAAGAGAACCACCAACACCCAGAGGTTTGCCGGTGATGAATCCTGGATATCTTCCGTTGTGGATCGTTTCGTACTCATCCATCATCCAGATCATGTGCTGACCCGTTGTCATCACATCCGGCGCAGGTACATCCTGGAAGGGTCCCACATTGTAGGCGATCTGGCGCACCCAACCCCGACAAATCCCTTCTTGCTCGCGCATCGAAAGGTTGTGGGGATCACAGATCACGCCGCCCTTGCCACCGCCCAAAGGGATATCCACAACGGAAGTTTTCCATGTCATCCAGGTGGCGAGAGCACGGACTGTGTCAATGGTTTCCAGCGGGTGGAAACGAATACCGCCCTTGGCGGGACCGCGCGCATCATTGTGCTGTACACGAAAGCCCTGAAAGACCTTCACACTACCGTCATCCATCCGTACTGGAATCAGAAAGTGGTGCTCGCGCAGAGGATTGCGGAGGAGATCACGAGTCGCCTGATCGAGATCCAGTTTGTCGGCAACGCTATCAAACTGCTGCTGGGCCATCTTAAAGGCGTTAAAGGATTTGTCTGCCATATGATCTCCTCTGCGAATGTTTTTGAAAAAAATGACAACTAGATCGACCCAGCGTCCTCGCTTCCAACGGTATTCTATGGCGGAAAATCAGTTTGTCAAGGTGATCGGTTCCGGGTCAAGAACAGGACCTCGGATTCCGGCGGGCATTTGCGATAAAGGAAAAGGTTGCCCATAGTAATGCAATGATCTCTGCACTCACCAATTGCGTTCTAGTAGACCGCGAAGGTCTCTACACGATCCACCTTTCCAACGGTTGGATCGAAACGGTCCTTCCGCAGCAAGGGAAGAGCCGACCAATAGCCGGTGCGATTGATGTTGATGAAGCAATCGTCCTTCCCGGGCTGATCGACCCTCATTTGCATTTTTCCTCCCTGGCCATTTCTCTGGGATCGATTGACCTTGGTCCATGCCATTCTCTGGCCGCCGTTACCGAGAAGCTGGCGGCATCGAACCGCAAAGGGATCCTCTACGGCTATGGATTTGATCAGGAGAAGTTTCTGATAGATCCGCGCATGCCGGACCGATTCGATCTGGACCGGATCTCGCCAGACCAGCCAATCCTGGTGGAGCGTTCCTGCAAGCACTTGGTCGTATTGAATTCGGCCGCGCTAGAGTTTCTGCAGCTCGATCGGAATAGCCAATCTCCACCTGGTGGGGAACTGGGCCGAACCCCCCAGGGTGAATTGAATGGCATCTTGAAGGAAAAAGCACTGGACTTCCTGGCGCCCCTCTGGAAGGCGTTCAGCCAAAGGACATTCCGCGAGCACTTCCTCCAAGCCCAGGAATTGTCCTTGTCGGTCGGACTCACCAGCGTCAGTGACTTGAATACATCCTGGGAGAATCTGGAAGTATACCGAAGTTTTGAAACGGAAGGTCTGCTGAAATTGCGAGTGAATTTGTACCTCAAGCAAGCCTGCCTGCAGGACCCGGAGCTGATCCGTCAGGAATGCCAAAAGAGGAAACTGGCCGTCGTTCGCGGCATCAAGTTCTTTGCGGATGGTAGTTTGGGTGCGCGTACCGCAGCTCTATATCAAGAGTACAACGATGACAAAGGCAACGCCGGGATTCTGACGATCGACCCGACGGAACTGGCAGAAGGGGTTAAGCAAGCCAACGGCCTGGGCTTGCAAGCATCCATCCATGCCATCGGCGACCGGGCCGTGGATCTCGCGATTGATGTGCTGTCTCGAGATCCCAAAAATATCCTTGGGAACCGCATCGAGCATTTGCAGGTGATATCCCCCAACGCGATGAGCCGCATGAAAGAAGCGAACCTGATGGCGGTGGTTCAACCCGTCTTCATCAGCAATGAATTTCCCTGGGTGGAGCATCGCCTGGGCGCTGATCGCTTGGAGCGCGCCTATCCGTTAAAATCCCTGATTGAAGCGGAGGTGATGGTGGCCGGCTCTTCCGATGCCCCGGTAGAGTCCACCGCAGTACTGAATCCA
>JBGOWQ010000035.1:0-8945 GCA_041478715.1 Thermodesulfobiota bacterium
GATCGGCCGGATTCCTGGCAATCGATAGCGGGCTTTCCGCCCCGCAGACGCCGCGGGAAGTGATCCAACTCGGTATCGATCCCACGCAGGTGGTCGCGGTCTTCCTGACCCACTCCGACTACGATCACGCCGGCGGCCTGGTTCATTTTCCGAACGCCCGCTTGTATCTGGGTTCGGACGAAGAGCCCTTGATCAGCGGTAAGGTAGTCCGATTCCGCTTGGGCCGACGATCCAATAAGCCGCTCGATCGCCCCTACGTTCTACTGTCCGACGGTCAGACGGTGGCAGAAGCCGGCCTGACCGTGCAGTCCATCGCCACCCCGGGCCATACGCTGGGCTCCACCAGTTATTTGGTCGAGGGAAAGTGGCTCTTCAGCGGCGATACGATCCGCCTGTCGGGCGGACGGGCGATTCCCTTCCTCCGCTTCATCAACATGGACACCGCCACCGAAATCCGCTCCATCCGCAAACTGGCTCAATTGGACGGGATCGAGCTGCTCGCCACCGCTCACCACGGCAGCAGCCGCAATTACAACGAATCGATGCGTGCCTGGCGGATCGACTCCTAGCTTTCAATTGCGCGATTGGATCGCGCGAACGCCTATTTCTCCGACCAGGCCGGCATGGCCTGCATGTAAACAGCCGCGCGAGTAACGGCTTGCACATCGTCTAGCCCAGGCTGCCAGGAACGCAACCATTGGGCGATCCCTTGCAACACCTGTTCCTTCGGTAGCAAGTTGCCGGCATCGTCGGTGCAGTAGTTGCAGAAATCCGTCGCCGGTCTCCGGTCTTTCGCATCCTGTATGGGCATTCCGCACGAATAGCAATTTTCGGACATGGCTCGTCTCCTTCAATTTTCTTGATCAATGGCATTGTCCAAAAAATCTTTTGGTTCCACAAGACTGAGAGATCGACAATGCGCGTAAGAGAAACGAGGGCACATCGCGGGAAGTTGTTGACGAACGCCTTCCAGTACTATGATGAGGATGGCGGTTGATCAAAGAGGCGGAGTCTTGGGGAGATCCGCCGTTCCTCCCTGGGATCTCTGGCTTCAAGACCAGATCAGTCTTGCATCCGGACGCGAAAGGGGCGTGTCACAATGAGAGAGTTTCGATCCATCGCGAACAAGCAGGTGCTGATCGTCTTCTTGGCTTTGTTGGTGGCGGTGGGAGCCCTTCTCGGAGTGCCGGTGGCTACCCGAATCTTGGCGGAAAGCCTCCCGCCGCTTCTGCAAGTGGAGAGTGGGGACGGATGGACTCTTGTGCCCACCACTTATCTATCTCCCTCAGCTCCAACCGCGCGCAATAACCACGCCATAGCCGCCACCCCCTCGGGGGATGTGCTCCTCTTTGGGGGATGGAACAGCAGCTACCTCAACGACACCTGGCTTTTCAACACCGTCACCAACAGCTGGTTTCAAATGTCCACATCTCCTGCCCCGCCTGTGCGCTATGGGCACGCCATGGCCACAACCCCTGTTGGGGATGTGCTCCTCTTCGGAGGATACGACGGCAGCAACCTCAACGATACCTGGCTTTTCAACACCGTCACCAACAGCTGGGGTCAAATCACCAGCTCTCCCTCCACCCCGACCGCGCGCAGGATCCACACCATGGCCGCCACCCCCTCAGGGGTGCTTCTCTTCGGAGGATACGACGGCAGCAACCTCAACGACACCTGGCTCTATGGCCCGGTGACGTCGACCGTCACTTTACATCTTCAAACGGGATGGAACTTGGCCAGTGTTCCCGCGGTCACGGACGGTTCCCCCAATACCGTATTTGCGGGATTGCCCGCAGGATGGTACCTGTTTAGCTGGGATGGCTTCCACAATCGCTATACCTCCAAGGAAGATACCGTCCTACACGTCGGCGCAGGTTTCTGGCTCCGTGTGACCGAAGCCGTCGATTATGATGTCGCCACAACACCCTACACCCCGAACTCGCTCCAGATTGCCTTGGCGAACGGGTGGAATATCGTAGGAACTCCCTATCCCGTCAGATGCGATTGGACGACCGTTCAGTTTCTCTACTTCGGAACGACCTACGCCTTAGACCAAGCAATCTCTAACGGATGGATGGGCACCAGCATCATTGTCTGGACCGGTACGGAATACGGAATTGCCAAGCCGTGGTTTGCGCCCACCTATGGCTATTGGATCCGATCGTTGGTGAACGGCGCCTCCCTGGTATTTCATCGACCACCGTAAGCATCTCCCAGCGTAGGCATTGCTAGTCAACTTTTGTGGATGAGAGATTTATCAGAAATCTTGAGAAATGCTCTCTCTTAAGACTGGCGAGGGGGGAAAGCCGGCCAACTATACGGTAACGTAATCCGCCAGGGCGCGCGGTTCAGGAATTGGTAAACGATCTTCTCTTAACCCCTGGATGTGCATCTCGATCGCTTCGTGCATGTTTCCCCTGACGGCTTCGATTGTCGCCCCAGTCGCCACACATCCGGGAAGATCCGGAGAGTAGGCCGAGTAGTTGTTGCTTGCTTTTTCGATCACTACCAGAAACTGAAGCATTTCATTTCACCTCCTTCAGTTTCGCTTGTTTCCAAATGCTATGCAAGGTGCCTGGCGCAAGATCATCATTGGGGTGCCCAGCAATCGTTACGCGTCCGGGCTTATCCAGGTGCTTGTATTGTCGATGACTGCCTTTTGTAGCAACAATATACCAGCCATCTGCTTCAATCAGCAAAATCAGATCGCGTATTCTCATTGATGCTCCTATTGTAGTGAAAACATGATTCCGCCTGATTCTTTCTATCCCTGTCACCCGTAAAAAGAGCTTTGTTATTTTTGTCTCCTGGCCCCATTTTTATCCCCTACACTCGCAACTGCTTTCTTGCTGCCCTTATCACCTCCATTTTGCTTTTTCGTACGTTATCCATGATAGGCATCCACTTCCTGTCCGAGCAAGGGATGGGTCATTAGAATGATGATATCGGCTGGAAGAGAGGAAAACGGGCAGGTCGGTTTGCTTTTGCATCGGTCGAGTTCGACCAGATTGGGAGTTAGATGGACCGCCCTTCCTCCAAGCTTGAACAGTATCAGCGGCGAAACAGCAGTCCCGTTTCAGCCTGGGTTCTACGAGAACAAGCTCGGGAAGGGCAGCCCGGCAAACTCTCCCCAGACTCTGACTCTGAGGAGGTTTCTCGTGATGGATTGTATCGGAATTGACGTCAGCAAGCAAAAGCTGGCGGTCTTTGACGGAAGCAAAGATTGGGTCTTTCCGAACGCGGCCGGGTTGGAGAAACTCCAGGCCTGGTTACAGAAGCGATTCCCCCGCGGCTTCGATTCCCTGGTGATGCTCTTTGAGCCCACCGGCCCGTACTCCCACGAACTGAAGGCATTTTGTGCCCAGCAGAAGATCCGGGTTCACATCCTCAACCCCAAGCGCAGCCACCACTTCCGCACCGCCTTGGGTCGACGGTCGAAGAACGACCCGATTGACGCCCGCACTCTCTACGCCTATCACCTGCTGCTGCCAGAGACGGAGTTCCAGGTGCCGCGGCTGAATCCGCGGGCCGAGACCCTGCGCCACAGCCTGAGCGCTTATCAATTGGTCCAAAACAGCCGAGTCCGCTTCTCCAATCACCTGGAAGCGGCCCAACAGGAAGGTAACACGCCGCCGCTGTTACTGAAAGAGCTGGCGGCAGAAGTGCAACACCAACGACAGCAGGAAGAGACGTTGTTGCGAATGACGATCGACTGGGTGGAGCAGCAACCGGAGCTGGGCACGGCCTTTCACCGACTGCAGACAATCCCTGGCATCGGACCGGTCACCGCCCTTTGCTTGTTGCAGTTGGAAGAGACCTACCCCGATGCCAACCGGCAGGAGCTGACGGCATTGGTGGGTCTGGATCCACGGGAAAAACAATCCGGCAGCTCGCTTCATCCGCCCAAGCAGATCAGCAAGAACGGGCATGCCATGATCAGACGGATGCTATACCTGGCCGCGCTCTCCTTCACCCGGGGAGAACCTCACTTCCTGGCCGCCTTCTATCGACGGCTGGTCTTGCGGGGCAAACACAAGAAACAAGCCTTGATCGCGGTGGCGCGCAAGCTTTTGTTGGTGGCTCATGCCGTCTATCGGAGCGAAGAACCGTTCCGGGCCATGGTGCATGAGGGAAGTGGAGGGGAGACTGGGTATTGACAGGAAACACAGTATCTAACTCGCAACTCGAAACTCGCCACTCGTAACTCCCCTACACCGCTTCTAAATCAATCGGATCTCCCTTCACAGGCGGAATCACCTTCATCAGATGGCCGAAGTGTTGCTCGAAGAACTCCGGTTTCTCGGTGTGCACCGGGATCAGCGCCCGCGGTTGGATAGTCTCGATCATCCGGATCAGGCCGGCTCCGTCGATGTGCCCGCTGGCGTGAAAGCCGCGCTCGTCCGTCAGCGCGCCCCGCGGCGTCAGCCGGAACTGGTTCACCCATGCCATTAGCCGCTGCTCATCGACGGCCATTTCCTCGTTGACCGGCTCGCAGGAGGAGAGGATATAAGTGCCGCCTTGGGGATCGATATCGATCAGCTCCTGCAAGTCGAAGTAGGAGAAGCAGACCGTGTAGTCTCCGGGCGACGCGCCGATTTGTTCCGACAGGGCCCAGCATGTTCCCTGGGGAAAGCCCGCGCGTTGACGCAGGTCCTCTTCCCAGTGGTCTGCCTTGCTTCGCAATTTGCTGTAGATGGCAATCCGCGGGTCGCGTAAGGGATCGGGAATGGAGGGGTCCGCCAGCCGTAGTGCCTCCAGCAGGAAGGCGTCCTTGGCCGTGATCACCAGCCGCCGCCCCGCCTGAGCCGAAGCTTCCAGGAAGGAGAGCAGCCGCACGACGTTACGCGGGCCGAAGTCCGCGATCACCAGGCCTTGCGCCGTCCGATAGAGAGCGCGCAGATTGTCCAGCACCTCCGCTTCGGTGGTGGCGGGTTGGCCCAGGTCGGGACGCGTTCCCTCGCAAATCAGCGCCAGCGGTTTCAGTGCGGCTACTTCTCGGATGAAGACCTCCGTCTCCTCCGGGTGGGTACCGTGCAGGCGCAAATCGCCGGTATAGATCACCCAGCCGGCTTTCGTTTCAATCCCGAACGCTCCCGCACCGGGGATGGAATGGTCCACCGGCCAGCGGCGCACACGCAGGACACCGATCTGCGCTTCCGTTCCACAAAAGCGAAGCGACGGTCCTTCCAGCGGGTGGCTTTTCTTTAAGCTTCTAGCCCAATAAGCGTGAGCGGCGGCGGTCTCCGGTTCCGGGATCCAATAGGGGCGCAATTGCGCCGGACTCTTGGGTGGCGTGATGAGGACGCCCTCCCCCTCTTCCTTCGCCACACAATAAGCGACCTCGCTGGTATGCGCGCTCTGGCCGCTGTCCTGCATCGCCTTGCCCAGCAACGCGGTAGCCAACCCGCAGAGGACCGGGATCGAAGGGTCAAGAAAAGACAGGTAGCCGTTATGATCCTGGTGCGCGTGCGAGAGTAGTACACCGTCCAAGTGCACTTGCCGCAGGTGCTCGTCGTCCGCGCAATGATGCCAGGAGCGTTCCGCCAATTCCCAGTCCTTGCGATAGATCCCCTGCAACGGCGGCAGCAAGCCCAGCGCCAGGAAGTCGCATAGGCCGGCATTCGTGCGCGGTTGCATGAACTCCTGGAAAAACATCCCCTCCACGCCGAAGTTCTTGCCGAAATCCAGCATCAGCGACGTGCCGTCCGCCTCCAGCAGGATCTTGTTTCCCCCGATGCAGCCCACCCCGTCGTAACACGTGATTTGCGTTGCCATCCGTCACCTTACCCTTCCGTTTCTTGATCTCCATTGTAGCGGAGCGGACTGACAATAGGGTGTCAGGTGTGGGATCGCAGAATCGGTTCGGAGGGATAATCAAGTCAGTCACCAATTGTTCAAGATAACCGGGAAAAGGAACCGCATGAATCCTTCCATTAGCATCCTGAGCCAGCGCCGCCTATCCTGCCAACTATTGTTCCTCTGTTCGTCGGGACTCTTTCGCTAACCGACCTTTGGCGGATGAGGGGTTCGTCAATGTTCCGGAGGATCGTTCTTCCATCGAACTAGCAACGTGGAAGCCGGCAGGCCGATCAAAGCCGGGGAAAGAAACTAAGAATGAGTGGCTGTCCCTAATGAATGGATCACTACGCTCCCCGGTCCGGTTCTTCGTCTTGCGGGGCTAGTTCTTCAAACGATCATCAGCCCGTTGAGGATCTTGACGACAGTCGATGATGGCATAAACGCGGATGGCTTCACCCTCGATCCGGTAGTAGATCGCGTAGGGGAATCGTTTGGACAGAAGGCGATAGTACGTATCGAAGTAGATCGGCTGTATGCCACCGAATAGCAGGAGGCAGTCGATGTCGGAGAAGAGGGAGTCAAGGAAATAATCACCGAGATCCGGTCCTTGCTTTTCATAAAAAGCATATCCGGAAAGCAGGTCGGCCTGGGTAGCGTCGAGGATCTCAATCCTCATTTAGCAGAATCGCGGATGCGCCGCTTGGCCTCTTCCCAGTTTGTGAATTGTTCCTGATTGTTCAGTAAGCGCGCCTCGCGCGCCTCTAAGACGTCGCGGTGCCATAGAGGAGAAGGAACGGTCGTTTCGACACGGCAGAGATCCGCCCAGATACGCTCTAGTGCACGCAACTTTTCCTCGATAGTCATCTGCTCCAGCGGCAGTACAGCTTCCATATCCAACCTCCTCAAGTACTATAGATATTGTATCAAGGGCACAGAGCATGGACAAACCAGAGTCATCACGGTGAGGATTCCTGGATTTGGACCAATCGATGGGACCGTTCACTTTCTTGAACCGTGGCCCTGGCTTGTAGGCATTTGCTACCTGTAATCAAACTGGTTTAAATGTAATACGATAAAGACAGGAGGTTCGCAATGACTACATCGATCTCAGTACGGCTTCCCCCCGACCTTGCCGATCAGTTGGACCGCATTACAAAAGAAACGGAGCGGTCGAAGTCTTTTGTCATTCAAAAGGCTTTGGAAGCGTACATGGAGGAATATGCCGATCTGCAGATCGCCTGGGATCGCCACCACGACTTGACCGACCCCTTGATCACCGGTACAGAGCTGCGCGAATCTCTTGGCCTATAACATCCTCTACAAGGAATCAGTAGAGCGGGATCTTAAGAGACTGCCGAAAACTGTGACCTCCAATCTGCTGAACCAAATCGAGCAGAAACTGGCTTACCAACCGGAAAGCTACCCGATGTTGAAGGGACCGTTCCAAGGATTACGGAGATTGCGGGTCGGGGAATATCGGGTCAATAATACGGTATTGGGTCAGGATGTTCATGTTCTTCGGATCGCCCATCGCAAGGACGCTTACAGAGAGGCAGATTAGGTCCAATCGACCCGAAGTCTTAACTGGGATCGATCCCTGGCAGACGTTTCCCGCGCCGATGCGCGCGACGGCACCGAACTCTTACCCCGTCTGGTTGGGACCAGAGGAATAAATATCGTCTCTTTCCGCTACAAGATTGCCGTCCTGATCGACAGCGACAATCATCAATCCAACCGAGTTGCCTCCGATGCCTTCCCACTCTATGGTTGACGGCCGGTGATCGTCCGGCTGTAGTCTTCCTGCCCGTATTCGTCGATTAAGTGAGCGGTTACCGTGTCACTCTCCACCTGCCAGTAGGTGAACTGGTTGGGCCCTTCGGCCACCGAGCCGGAGTTACCGTTGATCCATTGCACCACCTGGCCCGGGCTGGAACTGTCATCGAAGATGTGCCGGTGGCCGCAGAGGTAGGCATCCACGTGATAGCGCTCCAGGATCTGCCAGAAGTCGTCCCGCAGTTGCGGGGTAAGGCCCAGGCCATAGGGAGCCTCTCCCGCCGGGTCGAAGGCGTTGGCATGGGAGAAGACGAAAATGTGGCGCACGCCTCGTTCCTGGGCGGCCTTGAGGTCCTCCTCCAGCCAGGCTTGCTCTTCCGCCCGCACCTGGTACATGCCGTTGTTGTCGGCCTCGGGGTCGTAGCGGCAACTGTCCACGCTGACGAAGTGGGAGTTTCCCCAATCCCAGGAGAAGCAGGTGCCCGGATACCCCTCCAATACGGCCGGCTGCCAGAACTCTCGATTGAAAAGGTCCAGCGGACTGAAATCGGGATTGCCGCGCGACATCTCGTGGTTGCCCGGACTGATCAAGAAGGGAGCCTGGCGCGCCAGGGAATCGGTAACCAGTTTGAACCGATCGTAGAGTTGCTCTTGCTCGGTCAGGAGGTTGCTGCCCACGAAGAGGTCCCCGGCGTGGAGGATAAATGAGGGACTAAGGACCTCGGCCTGACGGCAAATGCGGGAAAAAGTGTCCGGCAGAGCTACCAGGTCGTCCGTCAAGCGGGAACCGCGGTTGTCGGCCATGCTGACGAACGTGAAGGGCTGGTCGAAGGTGGCCGCCGTAGTAAAGGAACAATCCGCGGAAATCGCGGCTCCGGCTTGCACCCGGTAGTGATAGGTGGTGGCTGGAGCCAGGCCGGTCACGGTCAGGTGATGGTGGGTATCCGGTGCGAGCTCCGCCAGGGTGGAGGTGTACTTCGCCGTTGGCCCCCACAAGAGGAAGCCCTGGACGGCGAGGTCGCTGTCCCAGGTGATGGTGGCCTGGCCGGCGGTGACCAATCCCAGCCGTGGCCCATGGACGATCTGTGCCTGGGTGATCTCTGCCTCCCCGAGGACTCGATCCAGAAAAACGGCTGCCTGGGCGCGGGTGACAGGCAGCGATGGATGCAGGAAACCGTCTTCGTTGAGTTGAGGCTCCCCCGGTCTCACAACCCCGTGGGCGTAGCAGGATTGCACCGCGGGAAAGGCCCAGTGGGCGACCGGCAGGTCGGTAAACGTTTGTACGCTCAGTTCGGGGTTGGACCAAGCCTTCCCCCGCGCGATCATACTCAGCAATTCCGCTTTGGAGACCGGGCGGTCCGGCTGGAAGA
>JBGOWQ010000180.1:0-3540 GCA_041478715.1 Thermodesulfobiota bacterium
CTTTCAGAATATATACAAACTCCCCAAGCTTCGGGTCCAATTCGCGATTTTCTTGTTATATCTTTGTCGCTAATTCCCCTTATTCTTGCCCTTCCTTTTCTAATCAATCTTAATACTTCTGTTTTTGATGTTGTCATGCTGCTCCCCCTCTTTGTTCTTTCCGCTGGCGATCATCACTTCTTCCGGCCGGGCAAAAACCTCTGGCATGAAGACCTCGGAATGTCGTCGAATCACCACCAGACGGACCTCATTGCCTGTGCCTCCCACAATTTCCATGTCCGCGGAGGCCATTGCGATCCGCACCCGACCTGCCGGGTCCAGCGTGTAGGTATACTCCAATCTATCCATGTCGTTCTCCTTTTCTCACTTTCTGTTCCAACAATTCAAGGGTGCGGTCGCCCACCAGCTTGGCATAGAGACCTTCCAACAAGATCATCTGCCAGACCGGGTCGTTTCCGCCGGCCTCGGAACTTTTCAATTTGGTCAGGGCGATTTCCTTGCAGCCCAACTTTTGGATGATTGCGATTTCAGCGGTGCTCATCTCGTAGTACTCGGTGAGCTGCCGGATGATGGTAAGGATCCGCACTTCCTCCCGCGAATAGCGTCGTTGGTTGCCGGGTGTGCGTTTGGGAAAGACCAGTCCCAGATCCTCCCAATACCGGAGCATGCGTGACGAAATCCCTACTTCCTGGGAAACCTCATCGATCGTCAAGCCAGGAAATTCGGCCATCTGCGACTCTCCTTTCGGGGCCGCGGCCGCGAGTGCAAGGCTCACGAAAAGGCCGGGCCTCCGTCCTGCAGATTCAGTTTCGTTTTCGTCAGCACATTGCACCTCCAATGCGGGTCTGTGCTGACTGTACACTCAGCCTAGGAAATATGGCAAAAACTTGTCAAGTTATTCAAGGGTTTTTTTTGGAATCCAGTATCAAGGCCGTTCGTCTGGGATATCGACCTCGTTTTTTTGGTAGGTTTTTCCACGAAATCAGAGAGAGGCTATCGTACTTCCAACTGCTGATGGACCGATTCTACGCACTTTCCTGCAGGAAATGGGCAATGTTGCCGGTATGTTCCCGTTCGTGCTCCAGGAACCGTCGAAGGGCCTTACGCAGGGTCCAGGGCTCGTCGGGATGGTCGGTAAACTCGGGGATCCGGTACACTGTAGCCCGCTCCAGCGACTGCAGCGATCGTAGGCGATTGTTGGCCATTTCCCGCACCGCGGACAAGTATTCCCCTTGCCCGCCGGGGAATGCATCGAACTGTTTTAGTTCAGGAATGATTCCCAAACGAGAAATGTACCATTCTTCCGCCTGTGCAATATGCCACAGAATCCCCTCGATGGTCCGTTTTCCTTCTTTGTACGCCTTCTTTCGCTTCTCTTCCGGCAAAGGTTCGACTATGGCCAGAAGATCCTGGCGGGAGAACGCCATCAAGCGCAAATACTTCTCCAGCTCCCCGTCACTGGGTGGAATCATGTCCGGAGGAAAGAGAGCGGCGGCATCCCCGGATTCGAAAGGAGCCTCCTCTTGGCGGACTTCGATCAACTCCCATTCTTTCTGCGGGTCGGATACGAGCCACTGATGCAGCTCCAGCCAGCGGTAATAGCCCTCGATTTGCTCGGCCAAACCCGTCAGCGCTTCCTCCAGGCAACCACCACGACTGATGCAACCCGGAAGAGGGTAGGGATGAACCATCGCCCGCCCATCGGAACGTACCTCCGCATAGACGGGAAGCTTCATGGCCTGCTCTCTTCGTGTGCTTTGTTTTTTCGAGCCAGTGCCAGGTTCGCGATTTCCCAAACCAGCTCCCGAAAACTGATTCCAGCCAGGGCTGCAGCCCGCGGCAGGTCGGAGTAGTCGGGTTGCAATCCGGGCAAACTGTTGATCTCCAGCAGAACCGGTTGGTTCGCCGCATCCAAGCGAAGATCCGCCCGGCCATAGTCGCGCAATCCCAGGCTCTGGAACGCCGCCAGGCAAATCCGCCCAATCTCGGCCGCCAAACCACGATCCAACCGGGCGGGTCCCACATTCAGCAATTCCACGAAGCGGGTTTTCGCTTCGTAACTGAGAATGGGGGGCAGTTCCTCCGGTAAGCGATCGAACCCGATTTCCAGCGGCGGAAGCACACGCGGTGGGTCACCTAAAATGCCGACCGTAATCTCTCGACCGGGAATGTACCGCTCCACGGTCAAAGGAGAAAGCGAAGCCATCCAGGCCAGTTGCTCTTTCAGTTCCTGTGGATTGTGGACCAGCGATGTACAGTAGATTCCCTCCCCCGCGCCTCCAAAGATGGGCTTGACAATCAGGGGGAACTGCTGTGCGGTCGGCGGTTGATCGTCAAAGGATTCGGGCGTGGGAAGCCCCTGGCTTCGCCAGACGCGTTTGGCCCAGACCTTGTTTAACGCCAGGAAATGCCCCAGCGCTCGAGAACCGGTGAAGGGAAAGCCGGCCGATTCCAGAGCCGTTGCCACGACGGCTTGCTCCAGCCCGGTAGACGTATAGAGATCAAAGACCAAATCGGTCTGCAAGTCGGTCAAGGCAGCGAAATTGGGCAACACGAGCGGTAGAAAGACGGTTTGTGCGCCTTTCTCCTCCAGCGCCCGCGCCACCGCTTGAGCGGTTTTCAATTGCTGGCTCTCCCGTTTCAGGTCTTCGGGCGTGTTGGCAAACGCGCCCTTTACCAGCAGGGCGACTTTCATTTGCGGTTCAACTCGTAGATCTGCGTATAAAGCCATTCCACCAGTTTGTCCGGCAGCAGGCGCCTCCCCCATTGAGCGGGAATCGTCTGCCCGGGGTCCCCCACGCGGTAACGAAAGGCGCGCAGATGCCTTGCTTCGACCAGACGAAGGTAACAACGGGCGGCCACGGAGGGCGAAGGTTTCAATGGCAAGCTGGCCACGATATACCGCCAGGCATTGCGCGCACGAGGATAGTAGGGTGAGTTTCCAGGAACCTGGAGGGATGCATGAAGTGATTCCAGGTCAAGGCTTGTAGCAGAGGCTGGCAAACGGGAGATCGCTTGCGCGGTGGTTCGGTTGTAGTTCGTGTTCAAATCTCCCGGCTCCACCACCGCTACCTGGATGCCGAAGGGGGCGGTTTCCATCGACAAACCTTCCGCCAGGCGTTCCAGCGCGATCTTGCTGGCAGAGTAATGACTCTGAAAGGGAATCGCCATGATCGCTCCGATCGAGCTGGTGAAGAGGATTCTCCCCTGCTTTTGCGCGCGCATGACCGGTAACACCTGCTTGACCACGCGCAGGTGACCGAAGACGTTCGCTTCAAATTGCTGTTGGACGAGTTCGGTAGAGACCTCCTCCACGGGTCCGAAAATCCCCAGTCCGGCATTGGAGATCAACGTGTCGATGTGACCTTCCAACGCGGCCAGCGCTTCCTGAAATCCCGCGCTCACGGAACTCTCCTGGCCGGGGTCTAATCGAACGAACATCAGCTTTCCCAGCAGGAGATCCAAATCCGCCAGCTCCCGCGGCAAGTGGGAACCCGTTTGTTCCAGTTTCCCTGCCCGATAGCGGTAGCGGCCATGGTC
>JBGOWQ010000079.1:0-6048 GCA_041478715.1 Thermodesulfobiota bacterium
ACCGCACCCTATGGGTGATCACCGCCGACCACGGCATGATCTTCAATCAACAGCAGATCAACCCCCAGCAGGTCACAGACCTGGCCGACAAGGCCGGGATCCGCGGTCAGATGGGATGGCCCTATTGTACCCTAGACGACCCTTCGCAAGCCGCCACCTGGGCCGAAACACTAGCCCAGGGCGGGATCTCCGGGGTTCGGGGAGCGTTCGCCAAGGAGCAAAAGGAAGGCGCGTTCCGCTACCAGCCATCGCCCTCCACTCAAACCCGTCTTGCAGCCGAACAAATCGCTGCCTACCAGTACTTGCTGGACAGCTTTGTCGGCCCGGAAAGCCCGGATGTGGTTATCGTCACAGCGGAAAACGCGCTACAGGGAACCGCCCCTCTCTCTTCACGCGGTGCGCACGGAGAAGTGACTTGGGGTGACCAGCATGTTCCTCTGATCATGGCCGGTCCGGGGGTGATGCAAGGGACCTCGGACGCCCCCGCCCGCCTGGTGGACATCCTGCCCACCCTGGCGCACCTGATCGGTTTCCCCACTGAGGGGATGGACGGCATCGTGCTGGCCGATGCTCTTGTCACACCCGATCCCTCCGATACCCGCGGGCAGCAGGCCAATATCGAGCAGGTGGCACCGCTGCAGCAAGCATTGCGGGAAGCCAGCATTGTCGCGCCGATCCCCGGTGACACCCCTGTCCAACCAAGAGTGGAGCGCAACGTGCCCTACGACCAGGGTAACAACGTCTCCTTGACCATGGACCTCTATTTCCCGGCCAACACCACCGGAGCCACCCCGGCTGTCCTCTACGTGCATGGTGGGGGCTGGACCAAGGGCAGCAAATCCAGTGGAACGGGCCTTGATTTTATGCCGGAGCTGGTCGCGCGCGGGTTCCTGGTGGCAGCGATTGACTACCGCTTGGCACCGGAATACAAATTTCCCGCGCAAATCGAAGATGTGATGTGTGCGGTGCGCTTCCTGCGCGCCCACGCCGCGGACTACAACCTGGACCCCAATCGCATCGGAGCCATCGGCGGCAGTGCCGGTGGGCACCTGGTAGCACTGTTGGGAACGGTAGACGCCGGCGCTCCCTTCAGTCAGACCTCCGGCGGGTGGAACGGTGTTTCCAGCCGCGTACAAGCGGTCGTCGACCTCTTTGGTCCCTCCGACCTCAGCGCGATGCTGCAGGACGCCCCGTCCCGTCAGACCGCCCAGCAGGTGTTCGGCACCAGCGATCCGAACTCCGCCGTGCTGGCGCAGGCCAGCCCCGTCACCTATATTTCCCCGGACGATCCCCCCTTCCTGATCCTGCACGGGGAAAAAGACTCGCTGGTACCATTCAGCCAATCCCAAGAGCTGTACACGCGGTTGCAAGCCGCTGGCGTGCCCGCCACCCTGGTGCCGGTGAAGAACGCCGGTCATGGCTTTACACCCAACGGTGGAGCCATCATCCCGACTCGGGCAGAATTGGTGCAGCGGGTAGCGGAGTTCTTCGAAACACGGCTGCAGTAAAGGGGAGGGACCGAATTTCACCGGATCCCACCCTCCTCACCCTGTCGTTGGCGGGATGCTAAAATCGTTTGTACGATCGACTGACAATGAGTTGTCAGGGGACCGGTGGCATCCTCGGTTGAATCGGTAGAGAAAGGGGTGGAAGTGTGCGGATCCTCCACACTGCGGATTGGCACGTCGGCAACGAACTACTAGGCATTGATCGCCAGGAGGAAACCGGAAAGCTCCTGGACGAGTTGTATGAACATGCCGTGCGGGAGTCGGTGGATCTGTTGCTCGTGGCCGGCGACCTGTTTGACAACCCGCTGCCGGCCAGTTGGGCCACCAAAATGGTGTACGACTTCTTTTCCCGACTGGCCCACGCCGGCATCCGTTCCTTGGTGCTGGCCGGAAACCACGACGGCAGGACGCTGGAACCGCCCAAGAACCTGTTGGCGTTGGGTCAGGTCACTGTGTATGAGAAGCCGGCCGGGGACGCTGTCCTCCGCTTCCGTAGCCGACGGGACGAACCGGTGGTGGTGATCGCCCTCCCTTATCCGCACGAGCGCCTGCTGATGGACCTGAAGACGGCAGGCGATGACTTACGCGGCCAATACATCGAGCGCGTCTCCCAGTTGCTCCGTTACCTCTCACAGCAGGCCGACATTGACGCCTTGAATGTCTTTACCAGTCACCTGATGATCGCCGGAGCCCGGATCAGTGAAACCGAGCGGCCGGGCACGGTCCTTCCTTTCTTTTCCATCCCGCCGCAAAACCTACCCCCCAATGTGCACTACGTGGCCTTGGGACACGTTCATCGTCACCAGCAAGTGGTACAAACCCCCGCCCAGACCTTCTACTCCGGTTCCCTTTTCCGCTTGAACTTCGGCGAAACCGGGATCGAAAAGGGGTTTTATCTGGTAGACATTGAGCGAATTCGCACGAATGCCCAGTTCGTCCCATTGCAGTCCGCCCTGCCCTTATGGACCGTGACCGCCACCCAGGACGAAGTCTGGCAAGCGCTGGAGCCCTACGCCCACCGTCCGGGTTATATTCGATTACAGTTGAGGGTGGAAAGGGAATCGGAGGGGCTGGCCCCGGAGATCCGCGGCCGCTATCCGAACGTGATTAAGGTGGAGTTCCAGCGCCCGGAGGAAATTCGAGTAGACCGACCCCAGTTGGACAGCTTGGCTGACACCAGCCTGCAGGCAGTGGAAGCGATCTACCGCCGCTTCCGCCCGGAGGCCGGCGAGGAAGTGTTAAAGGCGATCGAGCAGCTTTACGAGGAGGTCACCGGTGCGCATCCTGCGGCTTGAGCTGGAAAACTTCATTTCCTGGAAACAACTGGATCAGGACTTCACCGACCTGGACCTCTTCGCCATCGCCGGTCCGACGGGCGCCGGCAAGACGTCGATCATCGATGCCATTTGTTACGCCCTCTACGGCCGTATTCCCCGCTTGGGTAAAAACGAAGTGAAGGAGAACATCCTGCGCAGCGGCGCGCAGGACTTCCGGGTGGCTCTCACCTTCCAATTGGGCGCCGACGAATACCAGGTGGTGCGCCAGGGTCGCCCGGCGCGAGTGGACTTCAAACTGCTGAAGAACGGCACACCGCTGCCCTTGACCCACAAAACGGAGTTCAACGAGTACTTGGAGCAACAGTTGCTGCACATGGATTTCGAGGTCTTCACCCGGGTGATCTTGCTGCCGCAGGGCCAGTACGATCGCTTCCTGAAGCCATCCCAGCCCCGTCAACGGCGGCAGATCTTGGTGAATCTGCTCGGTTTGGACGTCTACGAAGAGATCGGGAAAGCCGCCACCAACCGCAAACGAAAGTTGGAAGCGCAGGGGGAAACGGTCAGCAAGCAACTAGAGGGAACCGACCCTTCCCAATTTTCGGCGGAGGCGCTGGCGGAGCGGGAACGACAAAGCGACGAGCTCCAACAAAAGTTACAGCAGGAAACTGAGACCCTGGTTGTCGTACGGCAAGCGCTGGATGAGTTGGCCCAGCGGGCGCAGAAGAAGAAGACCTTGACGGACCTGGAAGCCAAACGGGATGCTTTAATCGCCCAAGAGCCCTCCCAGGGAAAGCGTACGCTCGCCCTGGAACAAGCGCGAAAAGCCGGCGTGATCGAGCCATTGGCTCGGCAACTGAACGACAACGAGCAACAGGAAAAAAGACTGGCAGACCGGCTGCAAGGCGCCCGAACGCTGTGCGACCAGGGAATCCGCACGCTGGCAGAATTGGATCGCCAGCGGCAGGAGCGAAAGGCTCAACCGCAACAAGAGCGATGGCCGGAACGGTTGGTGGAGCTGCGGCAAGTGCTGGAAGAGACCCATGCCAAGCTGGTGATCGCCGCCCGCTTCACGAGCGCACATTCTCAACGGCAGAACTACCAGCAGGCAGCAGAGAAAGCCCAGCGGGACCGGGACAGGTTTTCCTCTCTGCAGCAAGCCAAGCAAACCGAACGGAAGCAAAAAGCCTTCTTGCTGGTGGAAGCCGGCCAGGCACGCGACCAAGCGGAAGCAGCCGTCCGAGATGCCGCGCGGAACTCGGCCGCCGAGGTCCTGATCAAAGACCTGAAGCCGGGGGAACCCTGTCCGATCTGCGGCACCACGATCCAGCGCTTGCAGCCGCATCCGCCGTTGCATCTAGTGGAAGCGGAACACGCCTTGCAAAAAGCTCGCACCGCGTTCGAGCGAGCGCAGCATGCCGTCGCTGCTCTCGACACGGAGCTGGCTGCGCTGAACACCAGCCTGAAACACACCGGGGAATCCCTGCGGAGCGCGCAGGAAAAGGTGGCAGAGTGGGAACGCACACTGGTTCAGGAAGCAGAAAAAATGGGTCCGGAAGCGCAATCCGCTGACGCCGTGAACCTGCTGGAAGGTCGCAAGAAAGACCTGCTACGGCAACAACAGACGCTGGAACAACAACAACGCGAGTTGGAGCAATGGCTGGTGGAACAGGACCGGCAGGTGGAGCAAGCCCAGAAGACCTGTCAGGCGGCTCAGGCGGATGCCGCCAAGCTCGCCGGCGAGCGAGAGGCCCTCCTTCGCCAACGCGAAGTCGTAACCCGACAGTTAACCGAGCAGGCCCAAGCTGCCGGTTTTCCTTCCTGGGAAGAAGCGTTGCCCTTCGCCAAAACCGTGGAAGAAATCTCACGAGAACAGAAGGCACTGGAACAGTTCCGGCTGGAACGGATTCAGACGGAGACGCTTTGGGAACCACTGGCCAAAGAGTTGAGCGCCAATCCGTTCCAGCCGGAAGCGCTCACCGCCAAACAGGGGGAGGAGGCCGAACACAAGACGCGCAGCGACGAGTTGGCCAACCGGATCGGTTACTGGAAACAAGAGACCGGCGTTCTGCTGGAACGCCAAGCGAACTGGGAGAAGCTTTCCGGCCAGCGGGACCAGCTCGCCGTGGAGACGACCGTGTATCAAACCATTGCCCGCGACTTCAGCACCACCGAGATCATCCAGTTCGTCTCCTCCGCGATCCTCGACCACCTGCTGGCTCGGACCAACGAACGCCTGCAAACGCTGTCCCGCGGACGCTACCAGCTACAACTGGACGAAGACGACGACCTGCTGGTGGAAGACGGTTACTCCACCGCCCCGCCGCGGGCGATCACCATGCTTTCCGGCGGGGAAACCTTTTTGGCTTCGTTGGCGTTAGCTCTTTCCGTCAAGGATTTTCTCTCCCGCAACCGCCAGTTGAATAGCTTCTTCATCGACGAAGGGTTCAGCACGCTGGACGCCCAAACGCTGCAGGAAGTGGCGGACGTGCTGGAGACGCTCAAAAGCGAGAATCTGCAGATCGGCATCATCACCCATCGCCAGGACCTGGTCGCTCGCTTCGAGCGGGTGCTGCAGGTGGTCAACGACAACGGCTGCTCTCGCCTGCTGCCGGAGGGAGCGGCCGTGTGAGGATCAAGCCCGATCTGTGGCAGAGCGCTTACTCCGGGGCGGTGGAAACAACCAGCGAGGCACCGCACAAGTACCAGGTGCAGGTCGACGTGGAAATCCCCGCCGGCCGTTTCGGCTGCGTTCCGATCTCGCTCCCAGCACCGATGGGTGCGGTGGCCTTCGTGGACGGAACGCCCCGGGTGGAGATGCATGCTACCGTGGACGGAGATGTGCCCCGCTTTGGCCTGTTCGGCGCTGTCGCCTGGGGTGCTTTACGAATGGAAGGAGCGCATCCCCACGATCTGCTTTCCTCGTTGATGGACCTGCATGTCTTCCGTTATTTCATCACGGACGCTGCCGACCTGACGGAATCCGCCATCATCCTCCGGTCCGCACCGCACGATCCCTCCCGCCTGGTCTATACCGTGCGCCCGGTACAGCGCGACCCGGCTGATTTCCACCATGCCTTGACCGACTGGATGCGAGCCGGGGAAGGCGAGTTGGCTGCCGGTTTGGTTAAAGACTCCGGGATTGACCTGGTTCTGGCCGACGGCCCGATCCCCTACGAGCGCACGCTGGTGGATGAAAGCGGCAAGCTGGCCGGCTTGATCAAAAGCGTGCGGGAGTTCTACCTGGCGGGGGCCGAGCTGAAAGC
>JBGOWQ010000194.1:0-3410 GCA_041478715.1 Thermodesulfobiota bacterium
AACCCGTTCCCTGTTGGCTCAGACGCAAGCGGAGTGGGACAGTACCAGAAAAGAGGCGGAATCCAATCAGGCTCAGATGGAATTGGAACAAGCCCGTCAGCAATTGGAGCAAGCCCGTCAGCAATTGGAACAATACCGGTCGCAGATCGGGCAAGAGTCGGAACGGATCCAAGACTGGCAAAAGGAATTGGATGCCTACCGGCTGTTATTGACGCAAACCCATCCGCAGTGGAACAACCGGGAGAATGAAACGCAACTGATCAAGGCGCAGACGGAATTGGAGCAAGCCCGTCAGCAATTGGCGTCCCAACAAACGGAGCTCGAGCAGCTTCAACGGCAGTTGGAGGAGAAGGAAGCCGAATGGGAGAAAACCAGTCAGCGAATGGAGGAAAAGGAAACGACACTGCAATCGCTGCGGGAACGGGTGGAAATGCTGGAAAGCCAACTGCTGAAGATAGGTTTCCCTCAAAAGGGATAGCCATTTCTTTCGAACGCCAGCCGATCACCTCACCGGTCTTCCTCACGGAACGCCTCCGGATTCGCCGAGCTGTGCCTTCCAGGCTAGACACGATCTTCTTTTGGCGCTTGTGGGCGGATCCCCGCGTGATGAAATGGGTCGGCTTTCCCGAGGGACTGGGGATGTCCCGGGTAGAAGTCAGACGGTGCCTGACCCGACGGAACAACTCCCCCTTCGGATCTCATCTGATCGCGGAGACACGGATCGATGAAACACCGGTCGGGGAGTGTTTCATGGGTCAGCCGGACAGTGAGGGGATCGCCGAAACCGATCTGAAATTGCTGCCCGAGTTCTGGCAACAGGGGTATGGCAGCGAGATCAAGCGGGGATTGTTGGACTACCTGTTCACCCACACCGACTGCCACGCGGTGCAGGCGACGCCGAACGTGGAGAATCGGGCTTCCATCCGGATGCAGGAATCGGTGGGGGGCGTCCGAGTGGGAGAAACGCGTTTCGAGGCCTCCCAATCCTCTTGCTGCCCGACGATACCGGTTCACGCCTATATTTACCTGGTCACCCGCGCGACTTGGCAGGCGCGACAAGGCGCTGTGGAAACCCGGAACATCCGGCAAATCTAAATCTGGGCCAGTCGGGTCACCGCCGGGGGAATCTCCGCCCAAGAGTACAGAGTGAGATCCGGTTCTTCCTCGCTTCCACGGGGATCTGCCGTGGAGATCGCTGCCCGTTCAATGCTTTCCACATATTTCCGCCCAAAGATCGAATCCGGTGGATCGCCTTTCGCTGCCAGGCTGAGGATCAATCGGATCGTTTTCATCCCCAACCGCTTGGCTGGGCCAATGTCATAATCCACTCGGTCCCCGATCATCAGCGCTTCTTCCGCCGTTACTCCGGCCTGCTCCAGTAGGAATTGAAAGAAACGGGGATCCGGTTTGGCCAAACCGATTTCGTCGCTCAATCCCACGATGTCGAAGAAGGGCAACAACTTGAAATGCTGGAGCATAGCGCGGCAGGAAGGGGGTTGGTTGGCGGCGATGGCCAATCGATAGCGGCCGACCAACGCTTCCAGCACCAGGCGGGCGCCGGGCACGGGAAAGTAATAATTGAAAGGTGTCTCCCTCACTTCCGCCTGGATGGCGCGGTGCACTGTTTCCCAGGCCCCTGGATCCAGGTAGCGAAGCGCTAGCATCGAGTAGTGTCCGTAGGAATTCGCGCGGATCAGGCGTTCCCGCTCCGCCATCAGTTGCTCGAAGGAGAAATCCAGCTGGGTTTGGTGAATTGCTTCCCAGATCCGCCAGTAGACCAACGTCATCACGGGATCGTCCGAGAACAGGACGTTGCCCACGTCGAAGAAAATCCAGCGGATCATCGGTCTACTGGGATTCCTCCTCGATCTGCGTTTCGATGCTCATCGGCCAGCTCAGTTCCTGATCGCCGATCTTGGCCCCGATCGTTCCCGAAATCGATTGCTGCATGGATGCCTTGGCAATCCAGCCGGTGCTTAGCCGGACCTGGATCGTCCCCACCTGCGTCCCGGACAACTGATAGCTGATTCCGAGCCCTTGTAGATCCATGTTGGCATCCGTTGCGCTCTGGATGGTGGAGGAGACATCGATCGTAGCGACTCCACTCTTCAGGTCTTTCAAGCTATAGGAAGTCTCCAACAAGATGGGGAATCCTTGAGCTAGCGAGGCTTGTTTCTTCCAGGATTGTCCCACCGACACGGGACCAGAGGGCAGATAGTCCAACGAGCTACTCCAGGCTTCCTGCTGAGCTTCAGCGCTGAACTGCTGTTCCAGCGTCTGTTTGCTGGAAGCGAGTTCTTCTTCAGAGAGACCGAGAGAGTCCAGGATGGAGTTCACCAGTTCTTCCAATCCCGTCACATTTTGCACGGTGCCGGTGGGCGTGATCGTCATCGAGAAACTCTTGCCCACCATCGCACCAAACACGGCGCCGACCGCCTGCGTTTCCGGTGAGGTGGAGGTCGTGGTGGATGCGGAATCATAGGCAATTTCGCCCATGCCGGGGGCGTTCATTTTCATAGCGATGGAGGAAAACTGCGCGCGGGCTGCAATATTCCCATTCGGTTCCACCTTGACCACTTGTACGGAATAGCCAATCCGATAAGTTTGGGTGATCACCTGGGATTCGCCTTCGACAGTCTGATAGATAGTCTGGGTCATAGTCGTCTCTAAACCGTAGGTTTCTCCCTGCTGTAAGTTGAGCTTGATGCTGACGACTTGGTTTTGGCTGGGGGGGTTGCTGGGGCTCGGTTGCCCGGTTGGGCTGGATTGCCCGGTTAGGCTTGGCGATCCGTTTAGGCTGGGGCTAACAGTCGATGTTGGTTGCGCCGACTGGCATGCTGTCAACGCCAGCACAGCGACCAACACTACGATGATACCGGTGAGTTTGCCGGGGAATGTTTTCATGGTTCCGATCCTTTCCGGGTAGGGAAGTATGAAGGGAATTATAGCATGAATGACCTTCTAGTGCTGTTGGGAGGGGTCCTCGGCAATTTCGACCTGGATTTCGTTGTGCAGGAAAAGTTTTCCTGCTAATTCTCTTGACATTTATTATTTGTAGAGTTTTTATATATTTACTACATTTTCTAGATTGAAGGATTGATATGACGCGAGATCGGGAACAAAGCAAGAATCGGATCATCTCGGCGGCGGCAGTTCTCTTCCGTCAATCGCACGACGTGCGCAAAGTCAGCGTGGAGGAAATTGCCCGCCAAGCCGGGGTCTCCCCCGCCACCGTCTATCACAACTTCGGTAACCGCGAGACTCTGCTGGTGGCCGTCGTGAAAGAATTGTCGTGGCAGAATCTGGAGGCGAGCAAGGCCGCCCTCCGCTCTGACTTGCCCTTCCCGCAGAAACTGCAGCAAATCATGGGGGGAAAGCTCAACCTAGCTAGTAGTCTCGGGGACAAGCTG